>DATAHD010000139.1:0-10442 GCA_036263395.1 Rhizomicrobium sp.
CAGCAGGTTGAGCAGGCGCTCGGCCCGATCCTTCAGGGTATTATGCAGGAGCGCGGTGGCGCCCTCCTGCTGGACCGTCAGATCGTCCTGCTGTCGACGGTTGACATCGACATCACCGGAGTCGCGATCCAGCGTCTGAACCAGAAGCTGCCTTCGGTGAAGGTCAATCTGGTGTCGATGCCGGCGCCGGGCCAGCAGAAGCCGCCGGGGAAATAAGGGCGGCGTAAGCCGGTAATCCCGCTATACTATCTCGATGGCTGATCCACGCTTTTTCGACAACCGCGGCCCGTTCACGCTTGCGGAAGTGTGCGCGCGCGCCAACGCGTCGATGCCGGCTGATGCCGACGGCAGTCTTGCCATCGAGGACATAGCGAGCCTCTCAGGTGCTGGTCCCCAGCACCTGACGTTCTTTACCGGTGCAGCGTCCAACGCTGAGGAGTTTGCGGCGTCGAAGGCAGGCTTCTGTCTGACGCCGCAGTCGCTCGGCAAGCGCGTTCCGCCGTCGTCGATGGTCGTGGTGCCATGCGCGTCGGTCACGCATGCGTTCGCCGCGACGGCGCGGTTGTTCTATCCGGACTCCTGCCTTGCCTCGTGGTCGCAACAGACCTCCGTCGATCCGAGCGCGACTATTGGTGAGAACGTCCAGATCGCGCCGGGTGTTGTGATCGGTGCGAAGGCGCAGATCGGCGACGGCACAAAACTTGGCCCCAACGTCGTGATCGGTCGTGGCGTGGCGATTGGCAAGAACTGCGAGATCGGCAGCAACGCGACGATCACGCACTCGTATCTTGGTGATGAGGTACTGGTGTTGCCGGGCGCCCAGATCGGCGGGCCGGGCTTCGGCTTCGCAAGCGGGCCGTCGGGGCACATCAAGATTCCGCAGATCGGCCGGGTGATCATCCAGGACAAGGTCGAGATCGGCGCCTGTACGACTGTTGATCGTGGTGCGCTTGGTGACACGGTGATCGGCGAAGGCACCAAGATCGACAACTTGGTCCAGATCGGCCACGGAACGCGCCTTGGCCGGCATTGCGTGATCGTTGGTCAGGTCGGGATATCGGGTAGCTGTGAAATCGGCGATTTCGTCGTCATGGGCGGGCAGGTCGGCATCGCGGATCATGCGAAGATCGGTACCGGCGCCCGCATCGCAGCCCGTTCCGCCATGGCGTCCGGTGCGGAGTTGGCAGGCGGTGCAGATTACGGCGGTACGCCGGCACGCCCTGTTCGCGAGTGGATACGTGAGATGCACACGCTGTCCGCTATGGCGAAGCGCGAGAGGAAGTAATGGGCGAGACAGTCAAACAAGAAGGTCTCATCCTCGACGTTGAGCAGATCAAGAAGCTGCTTCCGCATCGTGCGCCATTCCTGTTTCTGGAGCGTCTGGCCGAGATTGATCCGTTCAAGAGCGCGGTCGGATACAAGGCTGTGAGCTTCAATGAACCTCATTTCGCCGGGCACTTTCCAAACTACGCCGTCATGCCGGGGGTGCTGATCGTTGAGGCGATGGCCCAAACCGCGGGTGCTCTGATCGTCCATTCCATGGCACTGCAGGCGACACCCAACGTCTTCTTCATGGGCATCGACAAGGCCCGCTTCCGCAAGCCGGTGGTGCCTGGCGACATGCTCAAATTTGTCGTGAACGCATTGCAGCACCGCGGCCCAGTCTGGAAGTTCGAAGGCAAAACCTACGCGAACGACGCTCTCTGCGCCGAAGCAGAGTTTAGCGCGATGATCCGCGACTCGAACGCTTGATTATGCCCATTCATCCGACGGCGATCGTTGAGGATGGCGCACAGATCGGCGCAGACGTTTCGATCGGTCCTTTCTGTCTTGTTAGTAGTGAGGCCGTCCTCAGCGATGGTGTTCGCCTCCTATCGCACGTCGTTGTTTCGGGTAAGACATCGATCGGCGCGCGCTCGGTCGTCCATCCGCATTGCGCACTCGGTGGCGAAGCGCAGATCCGCGGCGGCGTTGCCCCCAACGCGCGCGTTACCATCGGCGAAGATTGTGTTCTCCGCGAAGGCGTGACTGTTAGTTGTGGCAGTGCAAAGGGCGGTGAGCTGACATCGATCGGCCATCGGACCTATCTCATGGCCAATTGCCATATTGGCCACGATTGCCACATTGGTTCCGATGTCACGTTTTCAAACGGCGTGCTCATCGCGGGCCACGTCGAAATCGCCGATAGCGTTTTGATCGGCGGCAACTCCGCTGTTCAGCAATTCAGCCGTATTGGGCGTGGAGCATTTCTCAGCGGCTTGTCGGGTGTGACGCTCGACATTATTCCCTACGGCGAAGCCGTTGGTTTGCACGCGCGGCACGGCGGTCTGAATCTAATCGGCCTTAAACGCCGGGGCATTCCGCGCGCACGTATTCATGCGTTGCGCGCTGCGTATCGCCTTATCTTCCTTGAAAATGACTGCTCCTTCGCCCAATCGGCCAAGCAGGCGTTGGAGAAGTGGCCAGATATGGATGAAGTACGCGAGGTCGCAGAGTTCATCCTCGCGCCAGCCAAACGGCAGATCGCACCGGCGCGTCGCCGCGGCGCAACGGACGAAGATTGACGGCGCTCGGCATCATCGCAGGTGGCGGCGACCTTCCTCGAGCGATCGCCGAGAACGTCTCTGCGTCCGGTCGTAAGGTTTGCATTATCGCGCTAACCGGTTCGGCCGAGGATTGGGTGACGTCTTATCCGCATGAATGGGCGGGCATGGGCGAGGCCAACAAGATCAACGGTTTTCTCCGCGCACAGGACTGCAAAGACGTTTTGCTGGCCGGCAAGGTCGCGCGTCCCAAATGGTCCGAAATCAAGGTCGATACGCGCGGTGCGCTGCGACTACCGGGCACCATCGCCGCCGCGTTGAAGGGCGACGATGCCTTGCTTCGTCACGTCGTTTCGTTGTTTGAAAGCGACGGCTTCCGCGTCGTCGGCGCCGCCGAAGCCGCACCGGGAATGATAGCGATCGACGGTACTATTGGCCGGTTGAAACCCGGTGAACAGGATCAGAAAGACATCCAGTTGGCATTCGCGGTGGTGCGCAAACTCGGCGAACTTGATGTCGGTCAAGCCGCGGCCGTGTGTAGTGGGCTAACACTCGCCGTTGAAGCTGCCGAAGGTACAGATGCCATGATTGCGCGGATCAAGGATTTGCCCGCACATCTGCGCGGTACGCCAGCAAAGCCGCGCGGCGTACTCGTGAAGGCGCCTAAACCGATTCAGGACGGTAAGACCGATCTGCCGGTGATCGGTGTCCAGACGATCCGCAACGCCGCCGACGCAGGGCTTGCAGGTATCGCCGTTGAGACTGGCGGCGCCCTTATTGTGGACAAAGCCGCCGTTGCAACTGCAGCCGATGCGGCCGGTCTTTTCGTTATCGGCGTGCCGCGATCCACATGACAGAAAAACCAATCTCGCTATTGCTTGTCGCTGGTGAACCATCGGGCGATCAACTCGGTGCACAACTCATGGCGGGCCTGCGGGGGGGCGGTGGCAACGATCTCATCATCGAAGGCGTTGGCGGTCCGGCGATGGAAGCGCAGGGACTCAAGTCGCTCTTTCCGTTGAAAGACACCGCTGTTATTGGCCTTCGCGAAGTGGTGCCGAAGATTCCCGTCATCCTGCGGCGCGTGCGCGAAGTCGCTGAGTACGCCCTGAGGACCCGCCCCGATGCTGTTGTTCTGATCGATAGCCCTGATTTCACGCACCGGATCGCGCGCAAGCTCAAGGCGATCGACCCCACAATCCCGGTGGTGAACTACGTTCCGCCTCAGGTGTGGGCGAGCCGTGCTTATCGCGCGCGGGGGATGGCGAAGATATTCGATCTTGCACTCGCGCTTCTGCCGTTCGAGCCGCCGTTCTTCGAGAAGTACGGCCTGCGCTGCGAATTCGTCGGCCATCCGGTACTGGAACGCCAGGCCAAGATGAAAGGTGGCGACGCGCTCCGTGCGAAGCTCGGCATCGCGGCGGATACGCCGTTGCTGCTTGTTCTGCCTGGCAGCCGCACCAATGAAATCCGCTTTATTCTGCCGGTATTCAAACTGGCCGTGCAGGTGTTGGCATCGCGCATTCCAAGGCTTGTGACCGTGCTGCCAACAGTGCCGCATGTCGCCGCGAAAGTGCGCGCGGCGGTGGAAGGCTGGCCCACGCCACTGCATCTCATCGAAGATGAAAACGGCAAATACGCGGCTTTCGTCGCCGCAGATGCCGCGCTCGCCGCATCGGGCACAGTGACCACAGAGCTCGCTCTGGCTCGCACGCCTATGGTCGTTGCTTATCGGGTTGGTGGCTTCACGTATCTATTGGCGAAACCGCTCTTTCGCCTGCCATACTTCACGCTGGTGAATCTGCTGCTCGATCGCATGGCCGTGCCGGAATTTCTCCAGCACGCCGCAACGCCGAACGCGCTTGCCGATGCGGTGGAACGCTTGCTGTTGGATAAGTCGGCGGCGGCCGAGCAGCAGGCAGACCTTGATGCTGCCGCCCGCATGCTCGGCGAAGGCACGACGAGCCCAAGCCGTCGTGCCGCCGAAGCCTTGCTTCAATTCGTCCGGTCCAACCGCGCCGCTTAGCGCTTGGAGAGCTGGACGTAGTCGCGATGACCGGGACCGGTATAGATCTGGCGCGGACGCCCGATCTTCTGGTGCGGGTCTTCCAGCATTTCCTTCCATTGCGCGATCCAGCCGACCGTGCGGGCCAGCGCGAACAGCGCGGTGAACATGCTGGTCGGGAAACCGAGCGCGCGCAGCGTGATGCCCGAGTAGAAGTCGATGTTGGGGTAGAGCTTGCGCTTGACGAAGTAATCGTCCTGCAGCGCGATCTTCTCGAGCTCCATGGCGATTTTCAGCAGCGGATCGTTGTGGTGGCCGACTTCGTCGAGCACTGCGTGACACTGCTTCTGCATTGCAGTCGCGCGCGGGTCGTAGTTTTTGTAGACGCGGTGACCGAAGCCCATCAGACGGAAATTGTCGTTCGGGTCTTTGGCGCGCGTGATGAACTCGGGGATGTTCTCCACCGAACCGATTTCTTCCAGCATCTTCAGCGCCGCTTCGTTGGCGCCGCCATGTGCGGGGCCCCATAGGCAGGCGATGCCGGCCGCAATGCATGCGAACGGATTGGCGCCCGATGAGCCGGCGAGGCGCACCGTCGATGTCGATGCGTTCTGCTCGTGGTCGGCGTGCAGGATGAAGATGGTGTCGAGCGCACGCGCCAGAACCGGGTTGACCTTGTATTCCTCGGCTGGAACCGAGAACGTCATACGCAGGAAGTTCTCGGTGTAGCCGAGCGAGTTAAGCGGATACACGAACGGTTGACCGACGGTGTACTTATAAGCCATCGCAGCAATGGTCGGCATCTTGGCGATCAGGCGATGGCTGGCGATCTCACGCTGACGTGGATCGTTGACGTCTGTGCTGTCGTGATAGAAGGCCGACAGCGCCCCGACGACACCGCACATCACGGCCATCGGGTGGGCGTCCCTCCTGAAGCCACGGAAGAAGGTTGCCATTTGGTCATGCACCATCGTGTGCATGGTGATGGAGTGGTCGAACTCCTTCATCTGGGCCGGAGTCGGCAGCTCCCCGTAGAGAAGCAGATAGCAGACTTCGAGGAAGCTCGAGTGCTCGGCGAGCTGATCGATCGGGTAACCGCGATACAGCAGGATGCCCTTGTCGCCGTCGATGAAGGTGATGTTGCTTTCGCAGCTCGCCGTCGAGGTGAAACCTGGGTCGTAAGTGAAGACGTCCGCATCGCCATACAGCTTGCGAATATCCAGGACTGCCGGGCCTTCCGTGCCTTCGAATGCCGGCACTTCATAGGATTTGTCCCGGAACGTGACCGTGCCGGATCCGGCCGGTTTCATCTTGCTTTCTCTCATGATCTACCTCGGTGCGAGCCCGTGCTATTTTGCACTGCAACAATGATAAGGCAATGTCAGTTAACGATGCTTTGGGCAGCGTGCCTGATTTCTGAGCGCTACCGGCCTACGCCGCGTAAGCTCCTAATCTTACAAGAGATTCATCTTTCCCGAGAATCGCGAGCATGTCGAAAATCGGCGGCGACGACGCGCGTCCCGTCAGGGCAGCGCGCAAAGGTTGGGCAACCTGGCCCAGTTTGAGTCCCTCCGCTTCGGCGAAATTGCGGGCGTGACCCTCGAGTGTTGGCGCCGTCCAATCAGCCTCGTTGAGGCGTGGGAGTAGCTTCGCCAGCGTTTGACGCGCCTCGGACGAAAGGATTTTGGCCGCGCCCTCATCCAGCGTACGCGGACCGTCGGAATAGAGAAATTCTGCGGACTGAACGAGTTCGACAATCGTTTTCGCGCGCTCTTTCAAGCCAGGCATCGCTGCGATCAGTCGGGCGCGTTTCGCAGTGTCGAGAGACCGCGGCGGCTGCTCGCGTCCCAACGCAGCAATCACGTCATCGGCCAGCGCTGCATCGTCTTTGAGACGGATGTAGTGGCCGTTGAGATTGTCGAGCTTCTTGAAGTCCATCCGCGCAGCACTTTTGCCGATGCTCTCGAGGTTGAACCACTCGATCGCCTGCTCGGTGGTGATGATCTCATCGTCGCCATGGCTCCAGCCGAGGCGCAGCAGGTAGTTGCGCATGGTCTCAGCGAGGTAACCCATGTCGCGGTAGGCCTCTACGGCGAGGGCACCGTGGCGCTTCGAAAGCTTGGCGCCATCCGGGCCATGGATCAGTGGCACATGCGCATAGATCGGCACTGGCCAGCCCATTGCATTGATGATCTGCAACTGTCGCGCTGCGTTGTTCACATGATCGGCGCCACGGATGATGTGCGTCACGCCCATATCGTAGTCGTCGACCACGACCGCCAGCATATAGGTCGGCGTGCCGTCGCTGCGCAGCAGGATCATGTCGTCGAGCTGGTCGTTCTGGTAGGTGATGTCGCCAAGCACGACATCGCGCACCGTGGTCTCGCCGGTTTGCGGCGCCTTCAGGCGGATCACGAACGGCGCACCGGCTGGCGCTTCCGATAGATCGCGATCACGCCAGCGGCCGTCATAACGGGTCGGCTTACCCGCTGCGCGTTGCTCCGCGCGCATCTCGTCCAGCTCTTGCGGTGTCGCAAAGCACTTATAGGCCTTGCCTTCGCTCAGCAGCTGCTCGGCCACCTGCTGATGTCGGCCGGAGCGCGCGAACTGATAGATGGTCTGGCCGTCCCAGCTCAGCCCCATCCACTCCATGCCCTTGAGGATCGCTTCGACCGCTTCCGGCGTGGACCGCTCGCGGTCGGTGTCTTCAATGCGCAGCAGGAAAGTGCCGCCCGTGTGCCGGGCGAACAGCCAGTTGAAGAGGGCGGTACGGGCACCGCCGATGTGGAGGTAGCCGGTAGGCGAGGGGGCAAAGCGGACGACGGGTTTCTTGGTCTCTGTCATAGGAAAAATCTGGGCCGAAGCAGCCGGTTGTCGATACGGGTGGCTTCTAGCAGAATAATCCGGTGGGGGTAGCTCTATCGCTCTTGCGCCGCCTGTCTCCCGGCCCCGGAGCCGCGCGGCCTGCGTCATGGCGCGAATTTTCGGCGTCGATGCTGTTGCGCGCGCTGGCAGACACCTTTCTCGCCGAGCAGCACCGCTGGGTGCTCTGGCTGCCCGTGGCGCTTGGTGCCGGCATCGCCGCATACTTCGCTTTAAGCGTTGAGCCTAGCATCTCGGTCACGATTGTCGTTGGGGGCTCGGCGATTTGCGCTGTGCTCGCCGCGGGCTTCGAGGTGCCAATTGCTGTACGGTTGGCACTGGCTCTGTGGGCCGCCGCTGGTTTGGGATTTGTGGCGGCGAAGGCGAGAATGATCTTGGTTGCGGCCCCCATCGTGGAGCAAAAGCTCGGTCCGATCCGCTTGACCGGACAGGTCGAACTGATCGAAATCCGCGATAAGGGTATTCGCATCACGCTCGATCATCTGAAGGCGGCGCGATTTGGCGACGAACCGCCGGCGAAAATACGCCTGACAGTGCGAAAGCAGACGTCGCACATCGCGCCCGGCAGCTGGGTGCGCGTGACGGCCGTTCTGATGCCGCCGCCGGCGCCCTCTGCGCCGGGTGACTACGACTTCGGACGGCGCGCCTATTTCGAGCAGCTTGGTGCCGTTGGTTACACCTACGGTGAGGCGAAGCTTGTAGGGCTGGCGGCGCAATCGACGTGGCTTGATCGTTTGGGTATCAAGCTCGAGCAGTTGCGAAGCGTAATGACCGCGCGCATCCGGAATGTCATTTCCGGTTCGGATGGTGCGATCGCTGCAGCGCTCATCACCGGCGATCGTAGTGGTGTCGATCAGGCGGACACGCAGGCGTACCGCGACTCTGGACTTACACATGTGCTTTCGATTTCGGGCCTGCACCTCGCGCTTGCGGGCGGGATTTTCTTCTGGCTGGTGCGCGCTGTGCTGGCACTGTTTCCGGCGATTGCGCTCAACTATCCCATTAAAAAATGGGCCGCTGTCGCAGCGCTCGCAGGGGCGGGTTTCTACCTGCTCATCAGCGGCAGCGATCCGCCGGCGGTGCGCTCTTACATCATGCTCGCGATGATGTTCGCGGCCGTTCTGGTCGATCGCCCAGCGATCACGATGCGGTCGGTGGCGCTGGCGGCAACGTTGATACTGCTGTTCGCACCAGAGAGCCTGATCTCACCCGGCTTCGAGATGTCGTTCGCAGCTGTGACGTGCCTCGTCGCCTATGGTGAATGGGAGATGTCGCGCAGCCGCGACGACGAAGGTCCTGTCTCGCTCGTCCGCAAGGCATGGCGCTATATGTTTGGCATCGCGGTCGCCAGTATTGTCGCTGGCTTCGCCACCGCGCCGTTCGCGATCTTTCACTTCGATCGCTCGGCACAGTACGGGATCGTTTCAAATCTTCTGTCGATGCCGATTGCCGGCTTCGTAATCATGCCGGCGGCGACGGCCGCGATGATCCTGATGCCATTTGGTCTTGATCGCCTGCCGTTAATCGTGATGGGGAAGGGCGTTGCGATGATGAGCGCCGTCGCGCACTGGACCGCGAGCCTGCCCGGCGCCGCTTCCGTCCTGCCCGCATGGCCAATGAGCGCGCTGCTGGTCATGGTGTTCGGAGGGCTGTGGATCGCTCTCTGGCGCCGCCGCTGGCGCTGGCTGGGGTTGATTCCGGTGGCCCTGGGCGCGGCCATCGCCTTCACAGCGCATCCGCCGGATCTGTTGATCGGGCGGGACGGCGAGACGGTCGCCGTTAGGCTTGCAAACGGAAAGCTCGGATTTGTTCGTGCTCCCAAAGATGACTTCGCGGCGGAGGCATGGCTCAAGCGCGATGGCGATCGACGTTTGCCGGAGGACGCCATCGCGACACGACATGATGGCGTTCGCTGTGATGGATTGGGCTGCAATATACGTATCAACAGCGGCGCGCTGATTGCGGTGGTCGACCGTGATGACGCGCTGGCGGAGGACTGCGCGCGGGCGCGCGTGATTGTCACCGCGATGCGGCTGCACGGCGCGTGTCGTGGGCCGCAGCGTGTTATCGACGGGAGCGATACCGCGCGATCCGGGGCGCATGCGGTGTGGGTTGGCAGGACGATCCGCGTCGTCACCGTTCAAAGCGAACGCGGCGACCGGCCGTGGAGCCAGTCGCCGCGTGTAGTCGAACCTCAAAACTGAGGCAGAAACCTCAGTAGCGGCGGATCAGGCCGACGAGCTTGCCCTGCACCTTGACCCGGTCAGAGCCGTAGAGGCGTGTCTCATAGGCCGGGTTGGCGGCCTCAAGGGCAATCGAGTCGCCGCGGCGGCGCAGGCGCTTCAGGGTGGCTTCCTGATTGTCGACCAGCGCGACCACGATCTCGCCTGTATTGGCGGTGTCACCTTCCTGGATGATGACCGTGTCGCCATCAAGGATGCCGGCGTTGATCATGGAATCGCCCGTGACCTCCAGCGCGTAGTGGTCGCCGCGACCCAGAATGCCGCTCGGCACCGGAACGTCGGCCAGCTTGTTCTGGAGCGCCTCAATCGGCGTACCGGCGGCGATGCGGCCAACCAGTGGTACATTGATCGCGCCATCGCTGTCGCCCACCGGGCGGCGCGGCGGGCCGCTGTGGCGGTTGTCGACCGGGACGCGGTAGCGACCGCCGATCGGCATCATACGCGCCATCTGGCTGCGAGTGGTCGCGGGGCGGATGGTGTCAGACACGTTCTCCGGCAGTTTCACGATCTCGAGCGCGCGGGCGCGCTTTTCCATGCGGCGGAGGAAGCCGCGTTCCTCTAGCGCCGTGATGAGGCGGTGAATGCCCGACTTGGATTTGAGGTCCAACGCGTCCTTCATTTCGTCGAAGGAAGGCGGGATGCCGGTTTCACGGACACGCTCATGGATGAACATGAGGAGTTCGTATTGCTTGCGGGTGAGCATTTTCTTGGTTCTCCGTGGGTCCGCCGTGAATCACGGCTGAACAAATGCGAAACACGGGCCGATGT
>DATAHD010000140.1:0-4404 GCA_036263395.1 Rhizomicrobium sp.
TCGAGCGCCTTCTTGATGAAGGGCTTGGAGGCTTCTTCGTCGAGCACCCAGTCGCGCCATTTCGGCGTGCCATAGGTCATGGTGCCGAGGCAGATGCGCGAGACTTTGAGGCCGGTATTGCCGAGGCGGACGGTGTCCATGTGCTTCCTCCGTGTTGTCTGGGAGGAAGCTTAGGCCTGTGTACAACAAGCGCCAACCGCGGACGCTGTAGGGAAAAGAATTTTAACGCGGAGGACGCGGAGGTTTCGCAGAGGACGCGGGATATTCTGAGAGCCGAGCAAACGGTTTAGCCTAGGTCCCCTTGACCTCCCGGCGCGCTGACGCGTGCCACTCGCCGGGGATGACCATCTTTGGGGATCTAGAACCGCTTCCACTTCGCGAACAGTTGGGCGCGCCAATCCCGGAAGCGGAGGGGCGCGGTTGTTACTGCGAGCACGATGCAGTCCTCGCCCGGCAAGGCCGTCGGGACGTGGTACTCGTTCGTCATCGTCTGAACATCGCCGCGGTGATACGCGCCGGTGTGATCGGTGAGGCCGCCGGTGAGGATCAGGGTTACTTCCTCGCCCTTATGGGTGTGCTCGTAGACAAAGCTGCTCGGACGCGCCTTCAGCAAGCGCACGACGGAGCGGCCGCGTTGCATGATCCGGTATTCGGAGATGCCGCCCGCAAGATGACGCCAGTCCACATCGGTGACCTCGGCGCCGAGATAGGAGCGCAGCGGTTCGGGCGTGATGCCAACGGGCTTCGCCGCCTTGCGGATTTCCTGACCGTTGAGGCGCGCGAGCACGCGGTCGAGGCTGCTCGCCTCCACCGCCGCCGGTGGCGCATCTTCGAGGAAGACACCGCCGGCCGCTTCGGCATCGGCGACCGTGCGGCGGCACTCCGCGCACAGCGCAAGATGCGTGGCGACGATAAGCGAGGCCGGTTCATCGGTAGCGCCAGAGGCGTAGGCGAGCAGCAGCGCCGGTTCGATGTGATGTTCGATCTGCGTGGTGGCGTGTTCGGTACTCATAACGCGTCTTCTTCTCCAAGCGCGGCGCGGATGCGCGCCATCGCCAGTCTGAGACGGGACTTCACCGTCCCGAGTGGTAGCCCCAACTCTTGTGCGATCAGGCTGTGTGGCTTGTCCGCGAAGAACGACAATTCGATGACCAGCGCTTGCTCCTTCGGCAGGGAGGTGATGGCTTCGCGCACGCGGCTATCGTCTTCGTCCCGCACCATGCCGGCATCGGCGGCGCGTTCCGGTTCGGGCGACAACTCGGCCGGATCGATCTCCGGCCGGCGTTCGCGGCGGATGGCATCGATGCGCAGGTTGCGCGCGATGGTGAAGACCCAGGTGGAGGCCGTCGCCTTGCCGGCGTCGAACAGCGGCGCCTTACGCCAGACGAGCAGCATCGCCTCCTGCGCCAGTTCCTCCGCCATCGCGGCGTTGGCGCCGAGGCGCATCAGATAGCCTTTCACGCGCGGCGCGAAGTGGCCGAACAGCATCGCAAAGGCGGCGCGGTCCTGGGACCGGGCAACCGCCTCTATCAATGCGCAAAGACTGGCCGGGGTTGGGCTATCCATTCCAGCTACATAAGAGGACGAACGCGAGCGACGGCGTATGCCCGGCCGCCCTGGCCTTAACCAGGAGGGGCTGGGGGCTGGCCATTCGGTGGTCGGAGCATACGCCATCTTAGCTGCAAATACGGATGCGGAACCGGGGTGGATCACTCGGGCGCGGAGTGATCCGAACAGGCCGGGCGGCCGTATCGCTTTCAGTTGAAAACTGGAGGTTGCCTGTGGGTTTTGCGCCGTTGGATGAGTTCCCCGCGCGCCGGCGCAACTTCGCAGTGGTCGGGTCCGGGATCGCCGGGATGTCGGCCGCGTGGCTGCTGTCGAAGCGGCACGATGTGACGGTCTATGAGTCCGGCAACTGGATCGGCGGGCACAGTCACACGGTGGATGTCGCGACCGACCGCGGGACCGTAGCAGTCGACACAGGCTTCATCGTCTACAACGAGAAGAACTATCCGAACCTGACGGCGCTGTTCCGGCACCTCGATGTGCCGACGAAGGACAGCTGCATGGAGTTCGGCGTGTCGCTGGACAACGGCGCATTCGAATATGCCGGCAACCTGCCCGGCCTTGTGGCGCAACCGGCGTGCCTGGTGCGGGCCGAATACTGGCAGATGCTGCGCGACACGCTGCGCTTCTATCGCGAGGCCCCGGCGCTTTCGAACGAAGCCCGGCGGATGAGCCTCGGCGCATTCCTCGACTGGCGGAAATACTCGGCGGCGTTTGCGCGGTTGCACCTTCTGCCGATGGGGGCTGCCATCTGGTCGTCGTCGATCGAAGACATGCGGGCGCATCCGATGCGCGCGTTCGTGCGCTTCTTCGAGAACCACGGCTTGCTGAAGCTGAGTGGGCGGCCGCAGTGGCGCACAGTCGATGGCGGGAGCCGTGAATATGTGCGGAGGCTGACGGCGGCCTATGCCGACAGGGTGAAGACGCAGTGCGGGGTGCAGACGATCCTGCGCGATGCAACCGGTGTCACGATTGTCGATGTGCGCGGCGAGCGCCATCGCCATGACGGCGTGATCGTCGCGGCGCATGCGGATCAGGCGCTTGGCATGCTGGGCGATGCGAGCGAGGGCGAGCGCGATGTGCTGGGCGCATTCAAATACCGGCCGAACGAGACGGTGCTGCACAGCGATCCGGCGCTGATGCCAAAGCGCAAGCGCGCCTGGGCGAGCTGGAATTACATCGGCAACAGTGAGGCATCGGAGAATGCCGATCTGTGCGTGACCTACTGGATGAACAAGCTGCAGGGCATCGACGCGAAGACGCCGCTGTTCGTGACGCTCAATCCGAACCGTATGCCGCGCGAAGAGACGATCCACGGCACGTGGCAGTATGCACATCCTATCTTCGATACCGGCGCGCTCGATGCGCAGGAACGGCTATGGACCCTGCAGGGCGTGAACAACACATGGTTCTGCGGCAGTTATTTCGGCTCCGGCTTCCACGAAGATGGCTTGCAGGCGGGCCTTGCGGCGGCGGAAGCGGCAGGCGATGTGCGCCGCCCGTGGGATGTTGCCGATGAAAGCGGCCGCATCGTTCTGGCGCCACCGCAATATCGGCAGGTGGCGGCATGAACTCCGCGATTTACGAAGGCACGGTGATGCACCACCGGGTGACACCGACAGCGCACAAATTCCGCTATCGCGTGTTCGCGCTGCTGATCGATCTTGGTGAACTTAATCAAATCAGCAGCAAATCATGGTTACTCGGCAGAAACCGTGCTGCCCCCCTCGGCTTCCGTGATAAAGATCACGGCCTTGGGGAGGACTTGAACGGGTGGCTAAACAGACTACTCGGCGAGCGGGGAATAAGGGCAGACGGCGCAAAGCGCGTGCTTTGCTATCCCCGCCTTTTCGGTTTCGTGTTCAATCCGCTGAGCACGTGGTTCTGCCACGCCAGCGACGGAAGCCTCGCCGCAATCGTCTATGAAGTGCACAACACGTTCGGCGAACGGCACAGCTATGTTCTTCGGGTAGACGCCTCGAACCGACCGATCCGGCAGGAATGCGAAAAAGATTTCTACGTCTCGCCGTTCCTCTCAAACGATTGCTCATATCGCTTCAACATCCGCCCGCCGGCGGACGATGTACTTGTTGCGATTGACGAAAAGGAACATGGCGCACGCGTTCTGACGGCCGCGTTTTCGGGCAAGCGGCGGGAACTGACGGACTGGAATCTGCTTTCCGTATTGTTGCGCCACCCCCTTATGACTGTAAAAATCGTGGCAGCCATTCATTTTGAAGCCGTGCGGCTCTGGCTCAAACGCGTTCCCGTGCATGGGCATGGAGCAGCGGCGAAGATATGAGCGAGACAACGATGATGGATATACCGTCACGCATTCCGTTGTGGGGGCAAGGCGTGGTCGCCGCGGTACGGCGGCTGGCAGAAGGTGAACTCGTCCTCAAATTCGCCAACGGCGCCGAGCGCGCGATCAAGGGTGCGAAGCCGGGCGCCAAAGCCGTGCTGGAATTCGCGCGCGCCCGCGCCCTTTCGCGCATGCTGTTCGGCGGTGCGGTGGGTTTTGCGGAATCCTATTTCGACGGCGACTGGTCGAGCCCGGACCTCGCGTCGGTCATCGCGTTCGGCGCGAAGAACGAGAAGAAGATTTCCGGCGGGTTGATCGCGGCGGCGCCGCAGCGGTTGCTGCATACCCTGAAACATCGCTTCCGGCCGAATACGCGCAGCGGTGCCAAGCGGAATATTCAGGCGCATTACGATCTGGGCAACGCGTTCTATCGCCAGTGGCTCGACCCGACGATGACCTATTCGTCGGCGCTCTATGAAGGCGACATGACCTTGGAAGAAGCGCAGCGCAACAAGTGGCGGCGCATGGCCGAAGAG
>DATAHD010000141.1:0-5940 GCA_036263395.1 Rhizomicrobium sp.
GGAGGAAATCGACATCGCCTTCCGATTTGAAACAGCCGCGGCAATCCTGCTGCACCACCACATAGCCGTGGCTCGCGAAGAATTCGGAGAACCCGAAATTCTTCGCCATCTCGTCTTTGTTATAGGGCGTGCGATACAGCAGCACCGGCGTGCCGGGCGCATGGCCTTCCGGCAGATAGACGTCCGTCGCGAGGCGCACACCGTCGCGCATCGGCACCATCACATCGCGTTCGACCGTGACGCCCATTCAACCCATCCTTGAAGCCGGCAGGCTTCCGTGTGAATATATACGATGTTCATATAAGGGGAACAGCATGGCTGCCGATCCGAAAGCGCAAAGCGTCGCAAACGGACTTTTGCCCATCGTGCGGATTGAAGGCCAGGACACCCACTGGACCATGGCGGAGCGGCAGGCGCACTACGGCGTCCCGGCGGTCAGCGTGGCGGTAATGGAAGGCGGGAAGATCGCGTGGGCCGAAGGCTTCGGCGTGCTCGACCGCGAGAGCAAGCGCCCGGCGAACGGCGACACGATGTATATGGGCGCCTCCACCTCCAAGCCGGTGACGGCGATGCTGGTGCTGCAGCATGTGGAGCGCGGCATCCTCGATCTCGACGTCGACATTCATACGTATGTGAAGTCGTGGCATCTGCCCGACAACGAATTCCTGCGGCAATCGCCGGTGACCCTGCGCCGCTGTCTGAATCACACGGCGGGTATCAACGTGAACGGCTGGCCGTGCCAGCCGAAGGGCGAGCCACTGTCAACCGTGATGGAGTTGCTGAACGGCGGCCCGCACAACCCGCATCCCCCGATCGTCGTGAACAAGGTGCCGGGTGGGGTGGAGCGTTACTCCGGCGGCGGCCTGCTGCTGGCGCAGATGGCGATCGAAGAAGCAACGGGGCGCAACTTCGCAGACTTGGCGCGCGAGATGATCTTCGAACCGCTCGGCATGACGCGCACGACGTTCGAGAAGGAATTGCCGGCGCGCTTTCACGACACCATCGCGCATGGCCACGGGCCAGAGAGCGAAGCGATCCCCGGCGGCTGGCTGGTGTCGTCGGAGATGGGCGCGGGCGGAATCTTCACCACGGCGCCGGACTATGCCCGCTTCATGCTCGGCTGCCGCGATGCATGGCTCGGCAAAAAGGGCGCGATCCTCGGCAAGGCCTATGCCGACCAGATGATGGCGACCTATCCCGACACCAGCTTCGGTCAGGGCTGGCAGATGATCGGCAAAGGCCCGTCGCGCCGTATGAACCACGGCGGTTCCAATGGCGGCTATCAATGCGAGGCCAACCTCTATCTCGAAAGCGGCGACGGCGCGGTGGTGATGACGTCCGCAGTGCCGGGGCTGTTCCTGTTCGTGGAAGTGCACAACGGCGTGGCTGACGTCTATAACTGGCCGGAGTTCCTTCAACCGCCGCGCAGGATCAAACCACTCGATGCGCAAGAGACGGCAAACATCGTCGGCGAGTACCGCATCGTCAGCGGTATCGAACTGCCGACCTTGAAGGTCTGGCAGGAAGACGGCGTCATAAAGGGCCAGATCGAA
The DNA here is from genome assembly GCA_036263395.1 of Rhizomicrobium sp. Lineage (GTDB taxonomy): Bacteria > Pseudomonadota > Alphaproteobacteria > Micropepsales > Micropepsaceae > Rhizomicrobium. The sequence continues at coordinate 1,554 of DATAHD010000141.1, forward strand.
GGCCTGCGTGCCGGGGTACAGGAGCTGCTGCGCGACGAGAAGACCGGCAGATTCTGCTCGCAGATGGGGCCGTATGACACGACGGCGACCTATGCTGCGGACGGCCGCGTGATCGCGCTGACGACGGCATCGACCGACGGCACGGTGATCCTGAAAGCGGTGCGGGACTGACCGCACCGCCTCCGCGCGATCAGAACCGGCGCGGGATCACCGTCTGCATCTGGGTGATGCCGCGCGCGAAGCACGAGCCGCTGCGCTTCACATCGCCGACGACCGTGATCTCCGGGAAGCGCGCCATGATCTCTTCCCACAGGATCTTCAGCTGCAACTCGGCCAGCCGGTTGCCGACGCAGCGGTGGATGCCGAAGCCGAACGACAGATGGTGGCGCGGGTTCTTGCGGTCGATGCGATAGGTGTTGGGATCTTCGATCACGCTGCCGTCGCGATTGCCCGACAGGTACCACATCGCAACCTTGTCGCCCTTCTTGATCTTCTTGCCCTGGAAATCCACATCGGTCGTGGCGGTGCGGCGCATATAGGCGAGCGGCGTCTGCCAGCGGATCGTTTCCGACACCATCGAGGGAATGAGCGCCGGATTGTCGTAAAGCTTTTTGCGCTCGTCCGGGTTCTTCGACAGCTCAAGCACCGAGGACGACATCGTGTTGCGGGTCGTGTCATTACCGCCGACGATCAGCAGGATGAGGTTTCCGAGAAACTCCATCGGCTGCATGTTCCGCGTCGCCTCGCCATGCGCCATCATCGAGATGAGGTCGCCCTTCGGCTCGGCATTGACGCGCTCGTTCCACAGGCCGGTGAACGACATCGCGCATTCCATCATTGCCGTCTTGAATTCGGTGTCCGGATCGTCGGTCTTGTAGAGACCGGAATCCGGATCGGCCGTCGTCATGTCGGACCAGTAGGTCAGCTTGCGGCGATCCTCGAACGGGAAATCAAACAGCGTGGCGAGCATCTGGCCGGTGAGTTCGATCGAAACGCGATCGACCCAGTCAAACGGTTCGCCGATCGGCAGGTTGTCGAGCGTGTTCTGAATGCGGCTGCGGATCAGCGGTTCCCATTCCGCAAGCTTGCTCGGCATCACGATCGGGCTGACGGTCTTACGCTGCGCATCGTGCTTGGGCGGATCCATCGCGATGAACATCGGCAGGTCGAAATCGGCCATCGGATCGTCGAGCACGATGATCGGCTCGGACGAGAAGGTCTTGTGGTTGCTATCGACGGCAATGATGTCGTTGAAGCTCGTGACCGACCAGAACGGACCGGCCTGATATTGGCCCTCCGGATGGTAGTGGACCGGATCTTCCTTCCGCAGACGCTCGAAGGAATGCAGCACGGTATCGCTGCGCCAGAGGTCGGGGTCGGTGACGTTGATGTCGGCGAGCGGCATCGCATAGGCGCGCTCCCGCGCTTCGGCCTGAATCTTGTCCGCAACGGTCATGCTGTCCTCCACTCGATGGCGGCCGGCAGCATGCCTTGACCCCATCGTTCAAAATGTATGTAATTGCTTCCATATCGCGATCCTGCCGCGGTGTCAAATTCGCGTAGAGATTGCAGGTGTTTAAGGCGGATGTTATCTCGCGGCATGCACGGCACCGATCTTCAACCGCGACAGGCCCCGCAGCAGGCGCGCAGCAAGGCGACGATCGAGAAGATCCTGCGCGTGAGCGCGGAGTTGCTCGACGAGGTCGGGATCGACGGCTTCAACACCAATCTTCTGGCGGAGCGCGCAGGCATCGGCGTGCGCGCGATCTATCGCTACTTCCCCAACAAATTCGCGATCGTCATCGCGATGGCGGAAGAGCTGCGCCACGCGGAGCGCGCCTGGGTCGGCGATCTGAGCAAGCTGTCAGAGTACGACGACTGGCGCCAGGCGGTCGACCGTTCGATCGACGGCTACTACAACGCTGCGCGGACGCAGCGTGGCTATACGGCGCTGCTTGCCGCCACCCGCGCGATCCCGCACATCCACGAGATCAACGAGCAGGAAAGCCGCAAGCTGCAGGCCGAACTGGCCGCGGGCCTGCGCAGCCTTGGCGTATCGCTGGACAAGCGCCATCTCGATGCGCTGTGCCGAACGGTTATCGAGTCCGCCGAGAAAATCCTGGACAGCGCCCTGCGCAGCCCACCGGCCGAAGCGAAGCTGCTGGTTCGCGAACTGAAGCTGATGATCACAAACCTGCTGGCCGCGTATCTGGAATAGCGCGGCCTGCCAATTTGCGATCGCAGCGCCTCAGTTCGTGACGTACGTGTATTTGCCCTTGCTCCAGACATAGAAGACGTAGCCGGGCGCATCGATGTCGCCCTTCTTGTCGAAGCCGACGTTGCCCAGCACGGTGTTGAACTTGCCGGCATGCAATGCGGCTTCGACTTTTGCGGCTTCGGTGGAGCCGGCCTTGGCGGCCGCCTGCGACCACGCCTGGATCGCGGCGTAGGTGTAGAGGGTGTAGGCCTCCGGCTCGTACTTCTGGGCGCGGAACGACGCGACGAGCGCCGCGTTGGCCGGGGCGAGACGCGGGTCCGGGCCGAAGGTCAGCAAGGTGCCCTCGCCCGCCGGGCCGGTGATCGACCAGAACTCTTCGGTGACCAGCGAGTCGCCGCCGACGAAGACCGAGGTCATCTGCTGATCGCGCATCTGGCGCACGATGAGGCCGGCTTCTGTCTTGTAGCCGCCGAAGTAGACAACGTCGGCCTTGATCTCTTTCAGGCGCGTGACGATGGCGCTGTAGTCTTTCTCACCGGCGGTGATGGATTCCGACAGCGCTTCGTGGATGCCCATCGCGTTCAGCGATTTGCGGAACTCATCGGCGAGACCTTTGCCGTAGGCAGACTTGTCGTCGACGATCGCGATGATCTTGCCGGGGAAATGCGCCGCTACGTACTTCGCCGCGATCGGGCCTTGCGTATCGTCACGGCCGCAGACGCGGTAGACGTTGGCGAGGCCACGCTCGGTCAGCTGCGGGTTGGTCGAACCCGGCGAGATCTGGACGATGTTGTTTTCGGAGTAGACGTCGGAGGCCGGGATCGACGAGCCTGAGCAGTAGTGCCCGGCGACGAACACCACGCCTTTCGAGGCCATGTCGTTGGCGACGCTCACCGCCTGCTTCGGGTCGCAGGCGTCGTCGCCCTCGACCAGTTCGATCTTCTTGCCGAGGACACCGCCGGCGGCGTTGATGTCGGCGACGGCTTTTTCGGCGCCCTTCTTGAACTGTTCGCCAAACGCCGCCTCGCTGCCGGTCATCGGGCCGACGACGGCGATCTTGATCGTTTCGTCCTTCTGCCCGCAGGCCGCGAGGACGAGGGCGGAAGCAAAAGCGAAGGCCAGTGCGAGTGGTGTACGCGCCATGAAACAGTCCCCAACAGCCGAGAATCCGCGCGCAGCATAGAAGAAAACGGCGCACCGCCAAGCGGGACGGCCGGAGAAATCAGCCCAGATAAGCCGCCTGAATGGCCGGGTCGGCGAGCAGGTCGGCGCAGGGGCCGCTTTGGGTGATCTTGCCGTTCACGATCACATAGCCGCGATGGGCGAGCTTCAGCGCCTGATAGGCGTTCTGCTCGATCAGCAGCACCGTGGTGCCGCGCTCCTTATTGATCTTGGCGATAATGGAAAACACCAGCTGTGCGGTGAGCGGGGCGAGGCCGAGCGACGGCTCGTCGAGCAACAGCATCTTCGGGCGACCCATCAGGGCGCGACCGATGGCGAGCATCTGTTGTTCGCCGCCGGACAGCGTGCCGCCGCGGTTCGCCAGCATCGGCTTCAGATGCGGAAGCAGGTCGAGGACATACGCGAGATCGGCGTCGAACTGTTTCGGATCGGCGAGCAGCGCGCCCATCTTCAGGTTTTCCAGCACGCTCATGCGCGGGAAGATGTGACGGCCCTCCGGCACATGGGCGACGCCGCGGCGTGCGATCTGGAAGGTCGGGAGACCAACGAGGCTTCGGCCGTCGAACACGATGTCGCCGGTCCACGGTTGCGGCCGGCCACAGATGGTCATCAGAAGGGTCGTCTTGCCGGCGCCATTGCCGCCGACCAGCGCAACGATCTCGCCGTCGGCGATCTCGATATCGATGCCATGCAGCGCTTCGACGTTGCCATAACCGGCGGTGAGATTGCGGATGCTCAGCATCAGGCGGTCACCGGCACGGCTTCATCATCCGGGGCGCCAAGATACGCGCGGATCACGTCCGGGTTGGCGCGCACTTCGGCGGGCGTGCCTTGCGCGATCTTTGCGCCGTGATCGAGCACGACGAGGTGATCGCAGATCTGCATGACGACACTCATGTCATGCTCGATGAGAAGGATCGCGATGTTCTCTTCGCGGCGAATGTCGAGCAGCAGTTTGTTGAGCGCCTCGGTCTCGCGCGCGTTGAG
>DATAHD010000142.1:0-2590 GCA_036263395.1 Rhizomicrobium sp.
ACGCGGGCGCGGGCGAACGGCGGCTTCGGCAGCAGCGGCGGATCGGGCTGCACCTCGTCGAGGTATTCGATGATCGCCAGCGACTGCGCGATGGTGTGGCCATCGTGGATCAGCGCCGGGATCAGTTCCTGCGGGTTCACGCTCTTGAAGTCGGCGGCATGCTGCTCGCCGCCGTTTTTCAGCAGATGGATGAAGGCGTAGTCCGGCGTGATGCCTTTGAGCGCGACCGCGATGCGGGCGCGATAGGCGGCCGAGGAGCGGAAGTAACTGTAGAGCTTCATCTCAGCCATAGCGGGCAACGTCCTGATCGATGGCGCCGAAGATCGAGGCGCCGGCCTTATCGAACATCTCGATGCGGATGCGGTCGCCGAACTTCATGAACGGCGTCTTCGGTGCGCCATGCTCGATAGTTTCGAGGCTGCGCTGCTCCGCAATGCAGCAGGAGCCGAGCTTGCTGCCCTGATTGGACACCGTGCCCGAACCGATGATCGAACCGGCGACGAGAAAGCGCGTCCTGGCAGCGTGCGCGATCAGCTGTGGAAAGGAGAACGTCATATCGACACCGGCATCCGGCGCGCCGAACTGCTTGCCGTTGAGGGTGACGGTCAGTGGACGGTGCAGGCGCGCGCCGTCCCACGCATCGCCGAGTTCGTCCGGCGTTACCGCAACCGGCGAGAACGCCGTTGCGGGCTTCGACTGGAAGAAGCCGAAGTTCTTCGCCAGTTCCGCCGGGATCAGATTGCGCAGCGAAACATCGTTCACCAGCATCACCAGCTTGATATCGCTCGCCGCTTTCTCCGGCGCGACACCCATCGCGACGTCGCCGGTGATGACGGCCACCTCGCCTTCGAAATCGATGCCCCAGGCTTCATCGCCCGCGAGGATCGGATCACACGGCCCGATGAAACTGTCGGAGCCGCCCTGATACATCAGCGGATCGGTCCAGAACGAGGGCGGCATGTCGGCGCCACGCGCCTTGCGCACCAGCTCCACATGCGTGACGTAGGCGGAGCCATCCGCCCACTGATACGCGCGCGGCAGCGGCGCCATGCATTGTTTGGTGTCGAACGGCCTGGCCCCGTTGCTCTTACCGGCGTTGAGCAGGTCGGAAAGCGCGGCGAGCTGCGGGGCAGTCTCGCTCCAGCGGTCGAGGGCGTCCTGCAGGGTCGGCGCGATCTCCGACGCCGTGACATAAGTCTGCAGATCGCGCGCGACGACGACCAAAACGCCGTCACGACCGTGCTTGAGCGAGGCCAGCTTCATCAGGGATATGCCTTGTCGGTGGGGATGAGCGCGTTCGGCAGCGGCACGCCGTGCGGGGCTTTGCAAATCTCGTAGCTCTTCGCGACGATCTGATCGATGTGGCCGGACAGCACCGGATTGATCTCCAGGTACTTCTGGTGGCGCTCCCAAAGATCGGCGGCTCGGCCGTCTTCGCTGCGCGGACGCAGGAGCGGCCCCTTCACGGTTTCGTCGATGAAATCGGCACCGAGGTTCAAGCCGAAGAAATCGTCGAGGCGCATGAGAGTCGTCTTCGGCGATTGCAGGAAGACATCGGCATCGAGCGACGCGGCGCGCGGGCCGAGCACCGCCATGGCGCGGCGGAACTGGGTCATTTGCATGTGCCAGACGAGCGCTGCGATCTGCAGATCGGTCATCTGGAACAGGTTTGCGACGGGCCATGTCGCCTGCTCATGGCCGTCGCCGGCGATGGCGCTGAACATGCGGCGGTAGAAACCGCGGCGGATCTCGCTCTCGTTGTTGACGCTGATCAGGAAGGTGCGCAGATCGGCATAGAGAAACAGCATCTTGCCCGAGGTCAGACGCGCCGCTTCGTCGGCGAGGATCGAGGTCTGCGGCGAACCGGTGATGATCGTCGCTGCTTCGGCCGCCATCGGACGCGAGAGCAAGCCGAACACCGTGCGTGGCATGCGCTGGAATTTCGTTTCACCCAGCACACGGGCGCGTTTCATGTCGGCGAGGCGGGATAGGATATCCGGATCGCGAACCGAGGTACTGACGCCGGCCTTCTGCAACGCGCGCGAGATAAGGACCGAGTCGCAGCATCCGGTATTCCAGATGAAGTTCGCGGCGATCGGCGCCGCATCGGGCCAGCTTGCCTGTGTCGCCGATACCGAGAGCCGGTGGCGCGCGCCCTGCGGCCGCCACACCAGCTGCGAGGCGGGGAATTCGCCGGCCAGTTCTTCCGGCGAGGTTTTCACGAACTCGAAGGTCTCGTTGACGAGTTCGAGGTCGATCGGAAACCAGCTCGAGTCGTTGACGATGCTGCTTGCGTTGACGTCGTCGGTCATGGGAATGGCGGTCTGGCTCATGGCGTCTGCTGTCTGATGGCTTCTATGGCTTGCTTTGCCACGACTGCGCGTAGGTTGTCACTTCGGTCGCTTCTGCCCCGGGCATCATGTCCAGGGGATCGCGGGTGTCGATCATGACGGCGACTTCGTCGGTCATGGTTTTCGCGGCCTTGGCGCCCGCGGCGAACGCCTTGGGGTGCGGGCCGTGGGTGAAGCCATTGGGATGGAAGGTAACCATGCCCGGCTTGATGTTATCGCGGCTGAAGAAGTCGCCGGCG
>DATAHD010000143.1:0-12066 GCA_036263395.1 Rhizomicrobium sp.
GGCAAGCCGACCGACGCGCTGCCTGGCAAACTGATCCGCGGCCCGCAGGGCGCACCGAACTAAAAGAACAAGAACACGGGAGAGAAACGATGGACGTCAAACTCAATCCCCGCCCGCTGGAGACTCATGTCGACTGGCTGCACGACGATGTGCAGGACGAGAGCCAGTGGACCTACACGTTGACCGAATCCGATCAGAAGGAACTGGCCAATGCGCTCGCGGTCGCGAAATCGCACTCCGACAACCTGCTGGAAATCGGTCTCGAGCAGTTTCCGCTCGACAAGCTGGCGACCTCGCTGAAGACGATTGAGCGCGATCTGATCGAAGGTCCGCGCGGTTTCGTGCGCATCCGTGCGCTCGAGAGCGGCAAGTACTCCGACGAAGACCTGACGATGCTGTATTGGGGCATCGGCATCCATCTTGGCGATCCGTGGCCGCAGAACCATTTCGGCCATGTGATGGGCGATGTCACCGATCAGAAGAAGGCGCTCGACGATCCGACGTTGCGCGGCAATGAGATCGGCGGCATCGGCCTCGACTATCACACCGACGGTGCCGACCTCATTGGCTTGATGTGTCTGCGCCCCGCCAAGAGCGGCGGCCAGAGCTGCGTCGCCAATGTCGTCGCGATCTACAACGAACTGGTGCAGTCGCGCCCCGAACTGATTGCGGCGCTCTACAAGCCGATGCCTTACGATGCGCGCGGCGAGCAGGCGAAGGGCGGCAAGCCGTACTACACCTTCCCGGTGTTCACCGATCACGACGACCGGCTCTTCGTCCGCTTCATCCCGCAATACATCCTCGCCTCGCAGAAGCATGAGGGCGTGCCGCGGATTTCCGATACCGCCCGCGAGGCTCTCTCCGTCATCAGCGAGATGGCGCGGCAGCCGAAATACAACGTCTACATGGACCTGCGGCCCGGTGACATGCAGTTCATCAACAACTACCACGTGCTCCACGGCCGCTCGGCCTACGAGGACGATGTGGCGGCCGGCTACAAGCGCCACCTGAAGCGCCTCTGGCTCTCCACCCGCACCCTGAAAGACCGCCCCGCCCACTTCCAGCGCCGCGAACACTCGCACTGGGCGCAGAACATCAGCGTGAGCAAGATCAAAGCCGTCGATCGGGTGAACTGAATTTTTCACCCTCCCCTTGAGGGAGGGTCGAAATTTGCACAGCAAATTTCGGGGTGGGGTCCTATGGCGCCCGCCCCGGAACCCCACCTCGAAAATCCTCTGCTTCGCGACGGATTTTCGACCCTCCCTCAAGGGGAGGGTGAAGACAGCGGCGCGATAATTCGCTTCAATCCTCCCAGATAAAAAACTGCTGGGAGCCAACGCCATGACCTTCGCCTTCGGCGACATCATCGACGCCGTTTCACACGTCGTTCCGCCAACCAACCCCGCCTTCATCCATGGCGACCGCACGATTGCATGGGCGGAGGCGACCAAGCGCATGAACAACCTCGCGCGCAATCTGCACGCCAAGGGCGCCCAGCCGCGCGACAAGGTCGCTTTCTACATGCGCAACGGCATCGAATACGGCGAACTCTCCGGCGCCTGCTTCCTCGGCTCGCTCACCCATGTGAATGTCAACTATCGCTACAAGCCGGAGGAAGTGCGCTACATCGTCGACAATTCCGACGCCACCGTCGTCGTCTACGCGCGCGAATTCCGCGACACCGTCGCGCAGATTCACAACCAGCTCGACAAGGTGAAACTGTTCGTCGAGATCAGCGATACGCCGGACGTCGCCGCCTTCGCGACGCAATACGAAAAGCTCGCCACCACCGGCAACGGCGAACCGCCCACCCACACCCGCTCGCCCGACGATGAGCTCTTCATCTACACCGGCGGCACCACCGGCATGCCGAAGGGCGTGATCTACCGCCACGGCGATCTCGCCACCGCACTCCTCGGACGCATCGCACTCGCCACCGGCGTGATCCCGACCACGCTGAAAGAGATCACCGACTTCGTGATCGCCGCAGGCGAGAACAACAGCCGTTACATGCCGACATGTCCGCAGATGCACGGCACCGGCTTCTTCGGCACCATTACCACCACAATGAATGGCGGCACCGTCGTCACCGTCGACAACGCCTCGCTCGATCCGCATGCGATCTGGCGCAGCGTCGAAGCCAACGGCGTGACCAGCATGGCGATCGTCGGCGACCCCTTCGCCCGCCCGCTCCTCCAGGCGCTCGATGAAAAGCCCGGCGAATACAAGACGGATTCGGTCGTCGCGATCAGTTCGTCCGGCGCGATGTGGAGCGCCGAGATCAAGCAGGGTCTGCTCAACCACCTGCCGCAGGCAACGCTGACCGACAGCTTCGCCTCCACCGAAGCGCTCGGCATGGGCGCGTCCGTCACGCAGAAGGGCATGGAAGCGAAAACCGCCGCGTTCATGATCGGGCCGAACGCGCTGGTGATCGACGACAACGATCAGCCCGTCGTCCCCGGCAGCGGCCAGTCCGGCCGCCTCGCCGTCGCTGGTCTCGTGCCGCTCGGCTATTACAAGGACGAAGAGAAGACGAGCCGCCTGTTCAAGACGATCAACGGCGTGCGCTTCTCGGTGCCCGGCGACTACGCGATCGTCGAAGCCGACGGCCGCATCACCGTGCTCGGCCGCGGCTCCAACTGCATCAACACCGCGGGCGAGAAGGTCTATCCGGAAGAGGTCGAGGAGACGCTCAAGCGTCACCCCAGCATCGAAGACTGTCTTGTCGTCGGCATGCCTGATGAGAAATGGGGCAGCGCGGTCACCGGCGTCGTCGTCCTCGCGAACGGCGCGAAGTTCGACGAGGAAGCCCTCCGCCTCCATGTCCGCGAAAGCCTGGCCGGCTACAAAACCCCCAAGCGCATCCTCATCGCCGGCGTAAACCTCCGCGCCCCCAACGGCAAAGCCGACTACAAAAGCGCCACCGACTTCGCAAAGCGGGAGCTGGGTCTCACATAACCCATTGCTTTCGAAGGGTAATTTATTTTGAGATCGTAATGAGGGCGTCACTGCCATCATTGCGGGCCGCCCGCCGCTTAATGCTTCCCCGGCCTGCTAGAACGACTCTTGTTCTACAACCGTGCACATTCTTAAGCGATTTATTCCAAAAAACCTGAAGTTTTCCCTTGACCGTCACGGTTGACTTGTTACAAGTAGGCATTCTCCGGAATTATGACCAATGCCCACCTCCGCCCCACCCCAGCGGAGCCGTTCGCGCGTGTGCGCGTCCGGCCCGCCGAAACGCCCGCAGGAGGCGCAATCCCCTGCGGCCGTTCAGAACCCAATCCGCCGCGCCACATGCGGCTTTGCCCGCACCTCGGCCTCCAGCATCGCCAGCAACCGCTCGGCGTCTGCGTCCGGCGTCAGGGCAACCTGCTTCTTCACGACACCGAAATCGCCAAGCGCCAGGCCTTCGAGTTCGCGCAAACGCGCCGGTGCCGGCACGCTGAAGAAGCGCACGAACGCTGCCTCCCGCTGCGCCGCGGTCAGCGCGTCGAGTTTGATCTTGTAAGTGAAGCGCCGCAGCGCCGCCGGATCGATCCGCTCCAGGTGGTTGGTCGTGCACGCCACCGGCCCCTGATGCCGCTCGAACTGCGTCAGGAATTCGTTGACCATCGACGTCTCCCATGACTGGCGGCTTTCGCCGCGGCTCCACAGGAATCCCTCCACCTCATCGATGATCAGGAACGCCTGCGCCGCCGCCGCTTCTTCGAACGCTTCGGCGATGCGTTGCTCGGTCTCGCCAACCCATTTCGACAGAAGCTCGGCCCCGCGCTTCTCGAGCACCTCCAGTCCCATCGTCTCGGCAAGCCGGCGCGCGTAAGCGCTCTTGCCGGTCCCGGAAGGCCCATGAAAACAGAACGACACCGAACGCCACGGCCCGCCGGCGAGCCCGCGCTCGATCTCCATCAGATCGCGGTCCGCGTTGATCAGATCGACATGCGCCGCCGGTGCAATCGCCGAAGGTCGTGCCTGATCGCGATCAACCACGCGCGACAGCGCCGACACCACGAACCCGACATCGCGCGCGTCGCAGCCGGCGACGCTCACGGCACTGACCGCGTTCTCCATCATGCTCGGCGCAATCCTGTGCTCCAGCGCAAGCGCCTGCACTGCCGTCTCGTCGAGCGGCAGGCCATGCCGTCTGGCAATGCGCGTCCACTGCGCCGCGCGCACCGGCCGGGTGGCCGGCTTCATGTGCAGCACGAAACTCATGCGCCGCAGGAATGCGGGATCGAATTCTTCCAGCGCATTCGCCGTCCACACGATCGGCACACCGTTCTGCTCCAGCATGCGGTTGAAATGCACCTTCGATCCGGCGCGGCGAATCCGCCGTCCGTCGACCAACGCGGTGTTGCCGCCTTGCAGAATGTCTTCCATCTCGTCGAACAGCAGGACGGAGTTGCCGCGATGACGCAGCAAGCGCTCGTTCAGGCGCAGCGCCGAAAGCCGGTCATAGCGCGACGGCTCGTCGCCATCGGCGCACGCTTCGGAGTTGGTGTAGAGTTCGGCGCCGATCTGCTGCGCGATGACTTTCGCAAGCTCGGTCTTGCCCGTTCCCGGCGGGCCATAAAGCAGCACGTTCACGCCGCTCTTCTCCTGCGCCAGCGCGCCTTTCAGCAGCTTGGCAATGAAGTCCCGCTCACGCGCGATGCTCTGGAAATCCGTCCAGCCAAGCTGCGACTTCGCCGGAAGGCCCAACAGCGCCTTCTCAATATCGCGGATATCGCAGATCGGCGGTCGCAGCGCGCGCATGATGTCGTAGGGCACATAGGTGTCGAACCGCCCGGGATAGCTCTCGACGCCGGTGATCAGACCGTTCGCGGTCAACGCGCCGCCGCTCATCGCGGCCGCGACATCGCCGGTGTTCGCGCCGATGCAGATCGCGACGATCTGTTCGTTGGTCAGGGCCCGCGTTGCCGCCAGCTGCTCGCACAGCGTCTCGAACGCGCGGTCATAGCTGACGAGCGCTGCGAACAGGAACACCAGTACCTCCGTGGTGCCCAGTCGCAGCGCTGCCGCCAGCGCGACCGCATTCTTTGCGATATCGCTCTGTCCGGTTCCGGCGCACACGTCCGCGACGGCGGTGCGCAACCGTTGCCACGCCGCCTTCGACAAAGACTTGTCGTCCGCCGGCTTGCGGCGTTTGCCGTCCACCAGCGGTGCGATCGTCTCGATGTAATCCAGACCGAGAACGCCTTCGCGCTCTCGGATCCAGGCCGTAAGTTTCCGCCCGATCGTGGAATCCGGCTCCGCATGAAGCAGAAGCCGATGCACGCATTCCCCGATCTCGCGGCAATGCAGTCGCGAAACCATGACTCTCCGTTCGCGCGCACGAACGTCGTCGCACGCGCCTTTGCCGCCATGCGTGGCGGCTGCTTCGTTGATGATCTTGATGCCGGCCCGTTTCGCCGGCGATCGCACGTTAGTGCGGGAAGCCGGAGAGATTACGAGACGGCGCCAAGCAAACTAGGACTTGCTTTAGCAACCTCTGTCTCCTTTCGAAGGGCCGGGGAAATAACGGAAGGTATGAAGAACCGCAAGCGCGGATGTCGCGGATCGCTGCGCGCGAATGCGCAAGCGTGCTTTGTGCGCAACAGTGCATCGCGCAGCAAAAAGGCCCGAAGCGGGCTGCGCTCCGGGCCTTTTTCGTCTAACCATCGCTTATCGCGCGTCGTTGAGCCCACGCGACATGCGCAGAGGTTAGGTGCTGCTGGTCGTGGAATTCGACTGTCCTGCGATCACGACGACGGTGACCACAACGACCGTGACGACCAAAACCGTACCCACAGTGCCGAGGCCCTGGGCCTGTGCCTCGCGCACGTTGGCGGCGCCGCCAGGGGCCAGCGGACCTTCGAAACTTGCGGCCGAAGCCAGTGTGCTCGAAAGCAGCATCGCGCTACCCGCGATCAATGAAGCCAGTTTGCGCATATCCCACCTCGCTCGTTTTGCAGTGCGAAAGAGTATGCGCGACAGCCGCGCCGCCAGCAGTTGGGCGGGATACAATTCTCCTGTAGGGCTGGGCCTTACGCATCTGGAACTTTAACTTTGAATCATCTTGCTCCCGATGCACCGACGAAAATACGTTGGCCTATGGCTCTGCGAACCGCCTCCATTTCCACGACATCCTTTGGACGATCCGCTTTTGCGGTCGTGCGCCGGATGGCGGCGTGGTGGTCGCGCCGTTCACAGGCCGAAGTGTTCGCACATGCGGTCGCGATCACGCTGATTATCGGCATCGCCGATTATCTCACTGGCAGCGAGATCACGTTGTCCGTCGTCTATGGAATCCCGATCCTGCTCGCGACCTGGTACGTTGGCGCATGGTCCGGTGTCTTCATCGCTGTCTTGTCGGTCGCTGTCTGGATCGTGGGCGATGTCACGATGGGCGCCGTGCATCAGGGCGAGTTCGTGCTTGTCTGGAACGGCGCCATCCGGCTCGTCCTGTTCGTGCTGCTCATCCTGCTGCTGCATCGTCTCAATGTCCTGCAGCGTTCGCTCGAACAGCGCGTCATCGAACGCGCTGCGGCACTCGCGCGCGAAAGCTCGCAGCGTCAGCAGCTCGAGCGCGATCTGCTCGATGTCAGCGAACGCGAGCAGCGCCGCATCGGTCAGGATCTGCATGACGGCCTCTGCCAGCATCTGACCGGCACCGCGCTCTTCAGTCAGGTGCTGACCGAACGTCTCGCGTCGCACGACGCACAGGAGGTGGGGGCCGCACGCCGCATCACCGAACTCGTCGAGGAAGGCATCGCACTCGCCCGCGGTATGGCGAAGGGCCTCAACCCGGTCGATCTTGGCCCCGACGCGCTGATGCGCGCGCTGGAGGAGTTCTCGGGCTCGACGTCGGATCTGTTCGGTGTGAACTGCCGCTTCGAATGCGACTCGCCGGTGCTCGTCAATGATCTCGCCACCGCAACCAATCTCTTCCGCATTGCGCAGGAGGCGACGGGCAACGCGATCAAGCATGGCAAAGCCCAAAACATCGCGATTGCGCTGGAAATGTCGGAAACCGAAACGCTTCTGTCGATTGCCGATGACGGATGCGGCATCTCCGATCCGCCGGCAAACACCGGCATGGGCCTGCGCATCATGGCCGACCGTGCCCGCATCATCGGCGCCGATCTGGATATCGGCCCTTCGCCTACGGGCGGAGTGCTCGTTGCTTGTCTGCTGCCCAACGCAGCATCGAAGGAACTGAAAACATGACCGAACAATCCCGTACGAAAATCTTTCTCGTCGACGACCACCCGCTGGTCCGCGAGTCGCTGAGCAATCTCATCAATCAGCAGGAAGACCTCGTCGTCTGCGGCGAGGCCGAGGATGCGGCCAGCGCCCTCAGCGCGATCCGGTCGATTCAGCCCGACGTCGTGGTCGTCGATCTCTCGCTCAAGCAGGGCTCGGGTCTCGATCTCATCAAGTCGCTGAAGGCGCATCAATCGCCGGCGGCCGTGATCGTTCTGTCGATGCACGACGAACGCGTCTACGCCGAACGCGCGGTGCGCGCCGGCGCGCGCGGTTACGTCATGAAGCGCGAATCCACCACACGCATCGTGTGGGCGATCCGTCAGGTGATGCAGGGCCGCCTTGCGGTCAGCGATCAGATCGCGGCTGTCTTCGCCGAACGCTTCGTCGGCAATCGCCCCGGCCAGGACGATGCACCGATGGAGAGCCTTAGCGATCGCGAGCTGCAGGTGTTTCAGCTGCTCGGCAACGGCATGGAAACGCGCCAGATCGCCGAGGTGCTGAACGTCAGCATGAAAACGGTGCAGGTCTATTGCGCCCGCATCAAGGTGAAGCTCAACATCGCCAACGCGACCGAGCTTCTGACCGAAGCGGTGCGCTGGCACGAGCGGCAGCAGGCGGGCGTCGCGTAGGAATCGCACCGTTTCGGTGCAGGTTTCCAAATCCCGAATTCGGACAGGGCCTTCAAACACGCCCTACGATCGTGAAAGTCTTGTAGGGCTGCGCCTTATTCGCGCGCGCAACACCAACCGGAAATCGCAGCAATTGCAGCGGTTTGGCCTCTCCGCTCGTTGACCATAAAGCACCGTGCACGAAAGGTGCATCTACCCCGTCGTTCGCGTCCCCCGCGAGCGACTTGAGGGGCGGCTGGCGGGCCGCCCCTCACCCCAATTTTCCGCCAGGGTCACGCCTATGCTGCTCTTTCATCAACGTCTTCGCGCACTTGCTGCGGTCGCCACGCTGGCCTTCGCCGCAACGCCGGCTTTGGCCGCGCCCAGCACGGACGCGGCGAAATCGGCACAGCCGACGCTGTTTGGCATCGCGCTGAACAAGGCGTTCGACATCGCACCGTGCGACAGCAGCGTGGCCGGTGCTCTGCAGACCGTCTGCGCCAAACCGCGGGCGAGCAACCTGTTCGACATGGCGGGCGAGCAGTCATACGAAGTCGTCTTCCGCGGCGCTAAACAGGTGCCGTATCTGAAATACGGTTCGGTGATTGTCTCGGTCCGCGAAGGTGTCGTGAAAGACGTGTTCGCGATCACCAACGGCGCACCGGTGCAGACGGCCGTCATGGCCGATCTCGCGCAGCACGGCACACCGGCGCACGACGACAAGGTCGATGTCAGCAACGCCTTCGGTGCCCGCTACACAAAGACCCATGCGATCTGGCATCTCGATGGTGGCGCGGTGGAATTCGATGGCATCTTCCAGACGCTCGACGTCGGCACGCTCGAAGCCGTCGCTTATGACGAACTCGCCATGCGCAACCCGCCAGCCGAGCCGGTCAGCCAGGCGATGAACACGCGTCACTAGGCCGAAGAGTCAGGCGGCCCTGAGCCGGTAGTGGCTTACGCCCCAGGTATCGCCCTGGTCGAAGCCGAACAAACCCGCCGTCGCCAGGAAGAACATGCGCCAGCGGCGGCCCCACATATACGCATCCTTGCCATAGACATCGTCGAACACGGTGCGGATAGGCTCCGCGTTGTGATCGAACTTGGCGAGCCAGTGCTGCGCGGTCTTCGCATAATGCGTCCCGCTCCAGCGCCACTCGTCTTCCACCGTGAACAGATCGCCGAACTGCCGGATCAGACCGTGGCTCGGCATGATGCCTCCCGTGAAGAAGTGCTGCGCGATCCAGTCGTCCTTGTCGTCGAGGTCGAAGCGATAGGGTGATGTCGCATGGGTGAAGATATGGATGAACATCCGCCCATCCCGCTTCAGCCAGCGCCGCGCATTGCCCAGCAGTGGACGCCAGTTGGCCATATGCTCGAACATCTCCACCGACACGATCCGGTCGAACTCGTTGCGGATATCGAACGCGTTCATGTCGGCGGTGACGACGCGGATGTTGGTGAATCGCTCCTTGCGCGCCCGCGCCTCGATATATTCGCGCTGCGGCGCCGAGTTGGACACCGCCGTGATGTGCGAGCGCGGATAGTGTTCGGCGATCCAGAAGGTCAGCGAACCCCAGCCGCAGCCCAGTTCAAGAATGGTCTGCCCATCCCGAAGCCCCGCATGGGCACAGGTTTCCGCCAGCGCCAAATCTTCCGCCTCCGCCAGGGTCTCGTCGCCGTTGGGATACAGGCAGCAGGAATACTTCCGCCGCGGTCCTAGGCAGTGGCCAAAGAACGCCGGCGGCAGCTCATAGTGCT
The DNA here is from genome assembly GCA_036263395.1 of Rhizomicrobium sp. Lineage (GTDB taxonomy): Bacteria > Pseudomonadota > Alphaproteobacteria > Micropepsales > Micropepsaceae > Rhizomicrobium. The sequence continues at coordinate 9,618 of DATAHD010000143.1, forward strand.
GCTCATTGGCGGCGTCAGCATGGAGGGCGATAGGGAAATCGCCCATTTCCTGCGCGAACCGGCCCTCGAGCCCGTCCGGCTGCCCGGCCAGGCCTCGCTGGGTCCGGGCACACAACTGCGCAATACCGGCATTCAGCAGGAAATCCGGCACCGGCGCCCGCTCGGCGAGCCGGCCACCCTTGGCAATGAGGTTCATCCAAAAACTCACGTGTGCTCCTGCCGGACTTACGAACTGCAATGCCATCCGGATCAGGTAAGGCGGGACCCTGGAACGCCTTGACCGCGAAATGGTTTCAATAGAAACTAAATTGGTTGCATCTGAAACAATTGCCGCCTAAGGAGCCCGCCATGTCGCTTTGGGAAAACCCGATCGGAACCGACGGTTTCGAATTCGTCGAATACACCGCGCCCGACACAGCTCAGCTCCACACCCTCTTTGAACGCATGGGTTTTCGCGCCGTTGCCCGCCATCGCTCGAAAAACGTGACTCTCTATCGCCAAGGTAGCGTGAACTTTGTCGTGAACGCGGAACCGGACAGCCACGGCTCCCGCTTCGCGAAGGCGCACGGCCCTTCTGCCTGTGCGATGGCGTTCCGCGTCAAGGATGCGGTAGCGGCGTACAAAGAGCTGATCGCCCGCGGCGCGAAGCCGTTCCACAACCAGGTCGGTCCTATGGAGCTCAACATCCCGGCGATCGAAGGCATCGGCGGCAGCGTGATCTATCTCGTCGATCGCTATGGCGACCACACGATCTATGACGTCGACTTCGTCCCCACTGATCCCGCGCTCGGCTGGGAGCACCGGGGCGCCGGCCTCACCGAGATCGACCACGTCACGCACAACGTCTTCCGCGGCAACATGGATCAGTGGGCCGGCTTTTATGAGAAGCTCTTCAACTTCCGCGAAATCCGCTACTTCGACATCGAGGGCAAGCTGACCGGCCTCAAGAGCCGCGCGATGACCAGTCCCGACGGCATGATCCGCATCCCGATCAACGAAAGCTCCGACGACAAGTCGCAGATCGCGGAGTATCTCGACGCCTATCAGGGCGAGGGCATTCAGCACATCGCACTCGGCACGCACGACATCTATGCGTCGGTGGAGTCGCTGCAGGCGACCGCCGTCGCGTTCCAGGACACGCCGGACACCTACTACGAACGCCTCGACAACCGGATCCAGGGCCATGGCGAAGATGTGCCGCGCCTGAAGAAGGATCGCATCCTGATGGATGGCGCAGTCGATGAAGACACCGGCCTGCTGCTCCAGATTTTCACCCAGAATGCCATCGGCCCGATCTTCTTCGAGCTGATCCAGCGCAAGGGCAATCAGGGCTTCGGCGAAGGCAACTTCAAGGCGCTGTTCGAATCCATCGAAGCCGATCAGATCAAGCGCGGCGTGTTGAAGGACACCACGGCATGAGCAAAGGCTGGATCGAATTTCCCCGCGTCGAAGGCGAGACTTCGCGCCAGGCCCATGCCGACCTGCCGAACGGCACGTTCGAGCGTGAGATCGGGCGCGACGGCTTCTTCGGTCCCGCGGCGCACATCTATCATGCTCATCCGCCGACCGGCTGGGTGAAGTTTGAAGGGCCGCTGCGGCCGCGGGCATTCGATGCGGTTGGAGCCCTCTCGGAAACAAACCAGCCTTACAAGCCGGTTCCGCTGCTCAGCAACGCGAGCTGCAAGATCGAGATCTGGAATTGCGGCGGCACGATGCCGACGTTGGCGCGCAATTCGGATGGCGATCTGCTGCTTTTCATCCACGCAGGCGAGGGCGACTTCTTCTGCGACTTCGGTCACCTGACCTATCGCGAGGGCGACTATCTACTGATCCCGCGTGGCACAATGTGGCGCTTCGAAACGAAGGAGCCGACAAAGGTTCTGCGTATCGAGGCGACCAACGGCAGCTACAAGCTGCCCGATCGCGGCATCCTCGGCCCGCACGCTTTCTTCGATCCCGCGGCGCTCGAAACGCCGAAGCTCGACGAAGCATTCAAGTCGCAGCGCGACGGTGAATGGATCGTCAGCGTGAAACGGCGCAATGAAATGTCGTTGATCACCTATCCGTTTAACCCGCTCGACGCCGTCGGCTGGAAGGGCAATCTTAGCGTCGTGAAGCTCAACTGGCGCGACATCCGCCCGGTGATGAGCCACCGCTACCACATCCCGCCGAGCGTCCATTCGACCTTCGTTGCCGATCGCTTTGTCGTCTGCACCTTCGTTCCGCGTCCGATCGAGTCCGATCCCGGGGCGCTCAAGGTGCCGTTCTTCCATTCGAACGACGACTTCGACGAGGTGATCTTTTATCACGCCGGCGACTTCTTCAGCCGCGATAACATCAAGCCGGGCATGGTTACCTTCCATCCCAATGGCTTCACCCACGGCCCGCACCCCAAGGCGTTCGCCGCGGGCGCCAAGGCCGCGAAAACCATGACCGACGAAGTCGCCGT
>DATAHD010000144.1:0-1572 GCA_036263395.1 Rhizomicrobium sp.
GGCTTCAAATCCACCGCCGCCCGGAAGCTGCCGTCCATATAGAACGGCACCGACTGGTGCTCATGCACGATCTTCCAGCCGCGTTTGCTCTTCTTCAGACCTAACGTCATGCGAAACCACAGGTCTGTCTCTTCGCCATCGGTCCGCTTGCCGGTCATATGCGCCAGCCCATGCACATACGCGATGTCGCCGCCGACTGAGATTTTCGGATTCACGATCTCACTGTTCACCGGCCCATCCCACGTCGCGAACCACGCGTTGAGCCCGTCGATCGCCTTCTGAATGCCACCGCCGCCACCGGCTTTCAGCGGCGGTGCCAGATTGTAACCCGTGTACCCCGCGCCAGAAACCGCAATCACCGCCTTCGCATCCTTCGCCTTGAGAGCTGCGGTGTTGGCCTTCAGTACGGCGCGTATCTGCGCAACATCGTTCGGTGCTTTGGATTTTGAGTTCTTCTTTTTCATGGCAGCTCCTCCCAAAATTCCCCCTCCACTTGTTGGAGGGGGCGCGGCGCGAAGCGACGCGGGGGAGGATCATGCCGCCGAGTCTCCGTCGGTGCGATCCTCCCCCGATCAATCGCTGCGCGATCGCTCGCCCCCTCCACCAAGTGGAGGGGGAAAGTCACACATCAATCCTCATACTCATCGTGACGGCGCATCCAGCCCATCATGTTGCCTTCTTCGTTCCGGCCCTTCGGCGTGATGTCGAGCCAGTTGTAGACACCAAGCATCAGGTCCAGCCCACGGCCATACGACGAGTAGGTGTGATAGATGTCGCCCTTCTCATCCTTGGTGAAGATGCTGCCGCCCGGCGCCTCACCGGTGTCTTTCGTCTGGCGCTCTTCGAAATTGTACTGGTTCTTGCCGGCCGCGATGCTGTCCTCGGTGAACGACACGCGGAAATCGAAGTTGAAGTCGCTGCCCGCCGACGACACCCACGGGAATTTCCATCCCATGCGCGTCTTGTAGGGGAGGAAATCGCGCAACGGCGCGCGCGACACCGCCACCCACGATACATCGTGGTGCACAAGGTGCGCGAGCTCGCCGTCGATATGGTCGCCCATGAACGAACATCCCGGGCAGCCCGCCTTGTTCCCCGGCGCGAACATGAAGTGATAGACGATCAGCTGGCTGTTCTTGCCGAACAGTTCGCTCAGCGTCTTCTTGCCGGTCTCGGTGTCGAACACATACTCCTTCGTCACCTTCACCCACGGCAGATCGCGCCGCGCCGCGCTCAGTTCATCGCGCTCTTTCGTGAACGCCTTCTCCTTCGCCAGAAACGCCTGGCTCGCCTTGACCCACTCGTCCTGCGAAACAACTTTGTGCATGGTCATCGTCCTTCTCCTTCTGTCCTTAGAACCCTGTCAAAACACTGCAGATATGGGCCGTCGCTTGCGGATAACTTCCCGCCGCGATCGCCGTGCCGCTCAGCAGCGCGATCATCGCGCCGCCCATCGCGGCCACGTGGCGCACATTCGAGAGCCACCGCACCACCGCATCGCGTCCGCCCGTCCATGCGGGGAACAGCGCCAGCAACATCGCAACGATCGCACAGCACATGGCGTCACCCGTT
>DATAHD010000145.1:0-11684 GCA_036263395.1 Rhizomicrobium sp.
GTGCCCTGCGGACCGCGGAGAACTTCGACGCGTTCCAGGTCGAGGGAGGAGCGACCGGCCGCCACGGCGAAGGTTTCGTACTGGCCGTCGTCGTAGTTCGCGACGGACGCGTCGGCGGAGAGCACGTTGGTCATGCGGCCGACGCCACGGAGCGAAATACGGTCCGTCGACGTGTTGTACTGCAGACCAGGCGTGAAGTTCGTCATGTCCTGGATCGAGTTGATGCCGATCGCATCGCGCTTCTCGCTGTTGAACACCGAGATCGCGATTGGAACGGTCTGCACGTCCTGAGAACGCTTTTCAGCCGTCACGACCACGGTTTCGATCTGCGCAAAAGCAGGAACCGAGAAGGCACTCGCCAAAAGGACAGTATTAAGAAGAAGGAGGGACCGTGTGGCCCCAGCCGAACGCTTCGCAGACATTAAATTGCTCCCCTGTGAAGGCCCGCCTCCCGGCGAACCCTGTATTGCCAAGCGCGCCCCACCCATCCCGGGTGGACCCAGAGCGACACATTTGGCCGAGCGACGATAGAAGACTGCCGAGAGAGGCGGCAAGAAGATTATACGCTCGGCATGTCAGAGGCGCGATTTCATGCCGACTTTGTGCCGTTCCTGCCACAGTTCGGTCATATGAGCGCCTCAACCGACGATCAGGAAATGACCCAACCTATTGGCAAATCTATGTTTTTACACTCAAGTTCCCAAGCAAATCCGAGCTGCGGGGTCAGACATCGAACCGCAATGATTCACCAATATTAAGAATTGGTGCGATCTCAGAACGATCCTTACTTTCAAAGAAAATCAGCTCGCTTGGGTCGGAAATGGCCCAAATGGGAAGGGGCGGTTATCCCCACCAAAAACGATGTAGCGGAGAACTTCACCGAGATAATTGAGCAGCGAGAGACTGAAACGCTTGAGGTCGTCGTTCGAATGGCCGTTGACAGCGACCACAACGAACTGAACTGCCGCGAGCACAATCAAGGCCCAGAAGACAAACCACGCGAGCACCGCAAAGCCGACGGCGAAGAGCAGCCGTTCGACAGGGAAGGCCGGTTTGTCGGCGGGGATTTGGGCCGGTGTGGAACTTTCGCTCATATGTATGCGCCTTTGTCTTTAGCTGACGTGGGGGCGCGAGGTGCCGGGTTCAAGCGGCAGCGTGCTCGTTCCGGCGATCAAACAGCGTGCTCAGGAAGAGGCCGGCTACGTAGCCGCCGATGTGGGCCTGCCAGGCGATCAATCGCAGCTCCGTCCCGACACCGGCAAATCCGGTGATGCCTGCCACCACATTGATGAGTGTCCACACGATAGAGAACAGCAGCACCTGCCGCGACCAGATGGGCATCAGCTTCTCGAACCGAGCACTGATGCGATTGTCCTGCAAAGGCAGCATGCGGATGCCGGCCGCCATCAGACCGGAGACAGCACCCGACGCACCGATGATCGGCGCAAAGGAGCCCCAGCTGCACACCATCTGAAACGCCGCCGCACAGATTCCGCAGATCAAGAAGAAGATGAGAAAGCGCAGACCGCCGAAGCGGCGCGCAACGACCGGGCCGAACGCAAGAAGCCACAGGCAATTGATGGCGAGATGCATCAGGTCGGCATGCAGAAAGATGTAGCTGACGAACGGAATGGCGCGCTGCCACCACGCGCCGCCGTCAATGTGGTGCGTATCGAGAAATGCCGATGAATACAGCGCGGGATTGAAGGCATATTGCGCCACGATCGAATCGGCCGTCGCCGCAGGGAGCAGCGCCAGAGCACCGTGCACGCCGATCAACAGCACCAAAAGCAGCACAACACTGGTAGGCACATTGAAAGCAGGCTGCTGTGACGCCGGTGGTTGAAGGAATGCCATCTGCGTGCCTCAGCGCGACAACGCAGCTTCCACCAGCGGGAGGCGGTCGTTGCCGAAATACATGTCGGTGCGGTTCACGAACATGGTGGGCGAACCGAACCCGCCACGCGCGATCACGTCCTCGGTGTTGAGGCGCAGCGTGTCTTTCACCTCCGGCGCCTCCGATCGCGCAAGTATCTGTTCGCCATCGAGGCCGGCGGTCTTGCAGACGTCGAGCAGCACGTCGCGCTGGCTGATATCGCGCTCATCACGCCAATAGGCTTCGAAGCACGCCGTTGCATACGGAATAAGAGCGCCTTGCTCCTGTGCCGCGATGCAGGCGCGCATCGGTGCGATGGCGCGGACCGGGAACACCGGCGGCGGCATCACGATCTTGAGGCCGGCGAGACGCGCCCAGTCCTGCAGATCCTTCGCCGAATAGGCACCCTTGCGCGGATCGGGATTGGCGCGGCGTTCGTAAACTTCCTTGTTCACAGCGTTAAAGATGCCGCCAACCAAAATGGGACGCCATTCGACCTCCGCCCCGGTTCGCGCGATGACATCATGGATGCGGGTGAACGCCAGATAGGTCCAGGGCGAAGAACAATCGAAGAAGAATTCCAGCTTTGCCATGACGCGTTCCGTTTCGATCCAGTTTGAAGTTTACGCTCTCGTCCCAGGATGGAACAGACAATCCGTTAATTGGCATTAGGTGTTGGCACGGCGGTTGCTCTCGTACCAGCGAGATCACAACAGGCATCCGTCATGTCCAGCAAGATTGCAATCGCCGCTCTTCTCGTCAGCGCCAGCATGGCAGCCGCCGCGCACGCCGACGATTACTCCAACGCGTCGAGCTACAATCACGGCTACGGCATGGCCGCCGGTGGTGAAAACGCTACGGCAGCGCCGTCTTTGCGTGACTCGAACGGCAACCTCTCCGTCGTCAACGGTCAGTTCACGAGCTCCAACTTCAGCTCGCAGACCGGCATGACGTCGTCGGGCAGCGCCCTTCAGAACCTCGGCAACCGTTCGTCCGGCGCCGCCTATGGCGGTGCGACGGCGATCGGCAACCAGCTGAACGTCGTGACCGTCGGAAACTGGAACACGGTCGTCGTCAACTCTCACCAGACCAACACTGGCACGGTCACTGCAACCACCAGCACGAACGGTTCGAACACTGCCACAAACGGTTCGAATTAAATCAGGTCCAACCAGGGAAGCCCCATCCCATGACACCGCGCGGTAGAAAACATCTCTTAAAGCCACTCGTGCTGCTGCTCGCAGCCGTGGCGCTGGAAGGCTGCATCACGCCTTCCGCCGACTCGACGGGCCGTTACACGGCCCCGATTGGCGGTTCGCCCGTGATCGCGAACGAGACGCCTTACTCCGATGCATTGCGTTGCCTCGGCAGCGTGACAGGACAGCGTCCGATCCGCATCGCCGTCGGCCAGATCGCCGATTACACCGGCAAGACCGAGAACGACGGCAGCGGCCGCAAAGTCACCCAGGGTGCCGCCCTGATGGCGATGAGCGCGCTCAGCAAGGCCGGCGTCGACCTGGTCGAGCGCTTCGATACTTCGGTTGCCGAAATGGAACTGAAGTACGCCAACAACAAGCTGATCACCGATCAGCCGCAGGGTGCCGGTCAGCCGGGCGACTTCCGCAAGATCATGGCGGGTTCGATCCCGGGCTCCGACTACTACCTCGTCGGCGGCATCACCGAACTGAACTTCAACATCCGTTCGACCGGCGCGAGCGCCGACGGCGGCATGACGGCCACCGATGGCCTGAAGGGCACGGCGAGCGCCAACGCCTATGTGATGAACATCGGCCTCGACCTTCGTCTGGTCGACACCAACACGCTCGAAGTGGTGGATGTCATCAGCTACCAGAAGCAGATCATCGGCCGCCAGGTTCAGGCCGGCGTGTTCGACTTCCTGGGCCACTACTTCTTCGATGCGAGCCTGGGCGAAAGCGCCCTCGAGCCGGTCCAGCTTGCGGTCCGCTCGGTCATCGAGCGCGCCACGCTCGAGATGGTCTCGCGCATGTATCACACATCTGGCGGCGCTTGCGCCGCGAGCTTGGGAACGTCCGGCGATCCGCTGGCGGAACCGGGGGGCAATCGGGCCCCGTATCCCCCGACGGCATACCGCCAAAACACCACAGCCATCAACGAGGAGAGAACCCATGTTGCAACTCGCCAAGACCCTTATCGCTGGTACAGCTCTAACGATCCTGTCGGTGACAGCGGCCTGCGCGGACGGGTCGAATAGCACGGCCCTGAACGGCAGCGTCATCCTGAACGATCAGACGCAGCTCTATTCGGTCACGTCGAAGACCAATACCGAAGCGATGAACATTCAGGGCGACTTCGTTGCCCAGTCTGTCGCCGGCGGCAACTCGCTGGACGTCACGACGATGCAGGACAGCTGGGTGACCAGCAAGCAGTACACCTCGGCCGTGGACATCAACTCGCAGCTGAATGCCAACGTGAAGAACATCGGCGGCAGCGTCGACCTTCGCAGCCAGGCGTTCTGCAACGACTCGAACGTCTCAACCGATCCGACGACCACAGACGTCTACAACTCGCAGGAATGCGCGGCGAAGGATCCTTCGGCATCCCTGAATGCGACAGCGCAGAACATCGGCGGCGACTTCCAGAGCGTCGCGGTTGCCATGGGCAACAACTTCGCCGAGGACACCAACGCGCCAAACGCGCCGGTACAGAACTACCAGCTCAACTCGTCGGGTGTGTACGCGACGAACAATACGAACGTGTACAACGTGAAAGGCAGTGCGGCCGTCGTCAGCTCGGCGATCGGCAACAGTGCCCAGATCGTCCACTACAGCACGGATCAGTAAGCCAAGGGCCACTAGGCCAAGGGCACAAGGGACCGCGCGGCACCTGTTGGGGCAGCTTCGGGTGCAGCGAAAAGGGGAGAGGGCGAAAGCTCTCTCCCCTTTCTCTTTCAGATATGTCCGAAAGAGAAACAGGCGCTGCGGACCAAACCGCAGCGCCTGTTTCCGGCCTTGGGAGCCTTAAGGGGTTCTTACGCGGCGCGTTGCAGGTCGCTCTGCGCCAGGCGCCAGATGGCACCGGACTTTGCGATCGCGCCGGACTTGGCGAGGCCGCAGAATTCGACATCCGGAATGTGGACGGGCGAATAGGAGAAGCCGCCGAGATCGGTCTCGATGTCGTCGCCTTCCGCGGTCTTGATCACCCAGACGTCGCCCGGGAAACGGCCCGCGGTTTCGCGCTCGATGTGACGGTCGCCGGTGGCAAGAAATTGCAGGAATTCGTTACGGGAAAAAAGCATGGGCCACCTCCTTGGATCGGTCACTTTTCCACTTGGGAACGATGCGAGCGGGTTTCAAGCACGGAGCGCATGACGCTTGCGTTAATTGGGGCGCCGAACGGTCGATCCTGCGGCGCCGTTGCCGATTTGCGACGCCATTTCCCGCCGCGCGGGCTGCGTGCGAATGTGCGGACGCTCTGATTCCGGGGAATCCGTTATGTCCGCACCTGCCAAGCCGATGCTCGAACTGACCCTTCGGGGGTTGATTCTGGGCGTTCTCATCACGCTCATCTTCACGGCGGCGAATGTCTATCTGGGCCTGAAGGTCGGGCTGACGTTTGCGACGTCGATCCCGGCGGCGGTGATCTCGATGGCGGTGCTGTCGCTGTTCAAGAACTCGACCATTCTCGAGAACAACATCGTGCAGACGGTGGCTTCGGCGGCGGGCACCCTGTCGGCGATCATCTTCGTGTTGCCGGGGCTGGTGATTGTTGGGTGGTGGACAGGGTTTCCGTTCTGGGAGTCGTTCCTGATCTGCGCCAGCGGCGGCGTGCTGGGCGTGCTGTTCACGATCCCACTGCGCCGCGCGATGGTGACGACGTCGGACCTGCCCTATCCCGAAGGCGTGGCGGCGGCCGAAGTCCTCGAAGTCGGTGAGCGGGCGCGCGGCGAGGCGACGAAGGAGTCGCGCGAGGGGTTGCTCGCGGTTGTGTGGAGCGCTGTCGCCTCGACCGCGATGGCGGCGGTGGCCGCGACACGGATTGCGGCGGGCGGTTACACCAAGATTTTCGCCGTCGGCGCCACGGCGGGCAGCGGGATCGACATGGGATATTCGCTGGCGCTGGTCGGCGCGGGCTATCTCGTCGGGTTGTCGGTCGGCATGGCGATGCTGTTCGGGCTGGTGATCTCGTGGGGCATTGCGGTGCCGGTGCTGACCTCGATGCATGCACCGGCGGCGGGCGTTGCGTTTGCGGACTATGTCGACGGTGTGTGGCGGCATGATGTGCGGTTCATCGGTGCGGGCGCGATTGCGGTGGCGTCGGTGTGGACCCTGCTGAAGCTGATCGGACCGGTGGTGAGCGGCGTGACGTCGACTCTGCGTGCGAGCCGCGCCACGGCGGGCGGTACGGGCGATCTGCGCGACACTGATCTTTCGCCGGGGACGATCGCACTGATCGCGGGGATTTGTCTGGTCGTCATCGCGTATCTGCAGTTCACGTTTCTTGCGCCGACGGCACTGGCCGGGAGTGCGACGGCACTTGTGATTGCGGCGGTGCCGTTCGTGTTCATCGGCGGCTTCGTGATTGCGGCGATCTGCGGTTACATGGCGGGACTGATCGGCGCATCGAACTCGCCGATCTCCGGTGTCGGCATTCTGGCGATCCTGTTCTCCGCGACGGTGTTCGTGCTGGTGGTACATCCGGCGAACGCAGAGTCGCAGAAGGCGCTGATCGCGTTCGCACTGTTCGCCACGGCGATCGTGTTCGGCATTGCGACAATCTCCAACAACAATCTGCAGGACCTGAAAACCGGACAGTTGGTCGGCGCGACTCCGCGGGCGCAGCAATGGGCGCTGATTGTGGGCGTGATTGCGGGCTCGCTGGTTGTGCCATGGGTGCTTAATCTTCTGGCGCAGGCGATGGGCTTTGCCGGTGCGCCGAACCTGCATGTAGTGGCAGGGACGACGCCGCTTGCCGCACCGCAGGCGACGCTGATCAGTGCGCTGGCGCAGGGCGTGATCGGCGGCAATCTCAACTGGACGATGCTCGAGATCGGCGCGGCGCTGGGCGTGGCGTTGATCGTGATCGACGAGATCATGGGACGGCTCGGACTGATCCGCCTGCCACCACTGGCGATCGGTATCGGCATCTATCTGCCGATGTCGGCGACGTTGCCGGTCGTGCTGGGGGCGATTGTGGGACATTGGTATGACCGTTGGGCGGAGCGGACGGCGAACCCCGAACACTCCAAGCAACTCGCGACGTTGATCGCGAGCGGCATGATCGTCGGCGAGAGTTTGTTCGGCGTGGTGCTGGCGGGATTGATCGTGGCGTTTTCGTCGGATGCACCGCTGGCGCTGGTGCCGGCGGACTTTGCGGCGGCGCCGCTCATCGGGCCGCTGGTGTTCGTTGCGCTGGTGGCGGTGCTTTATCGCTGGATCATGCAGCGGGCGCGGGCGGTTTAGCGCGCGGCGATCTGCTCGCTCAGTGCCAGGATATGCTGCGCCTGTTTTAGGTGTGGCTGGTCGAGCATTTTGCCGTCGAGGGACGCGACGCCTGCACCATTGGCAAAAGCGGCGATGACTTTCTTGGCGTGCTCGATGTCGGCGGATGACGGCGTGAAGGCGGCGTTGATCGGATCGACCTGATCGGGGTGGATCGCGAGCATGCCGGTGAAGCCTTCGCGTTGCGCGAGTTTGGCGACGCGTTCAAGGCCCTTCGCATCGCGGAAATCGGCGTGCAGGGTTTCGATGGCTTCGACGCCGGCGGCTTTCGCGGCGATGAGGACCATCGAACGCACGACCTTGTGCACGAAGAGAAACTCGCCGTTCTCGTCGCGGTTGGTGGCGGCGCCGAGCGCGGCGGCGAGATCTTCGGCGCCCCAGCTGAGCGCCGCCAGGCGTGGAATGCGGCCCTGATATTCGTGCAGGTTGAGCACCGCGGCGGGTGTTTCGGTGGCGACGGGCAAAAGTGCGATGCCGTTGCGCTTGAGACCATTCGCCTGCTCGAGCATCGCGACGTTCCGGTCGACCATGCGCAGTGTCTTGGGGCTGTCGGGCTTCGGGATCACGAAGCCCGCGGGCGCGGAGGGCACGACGGATTCGATGTCGAGGCGATGATCGACGCTGCCATGCGGATTGACGCGCACCCAGATCGCCTGGCGATGCTTGTCGCGCAGAAACTCACGCACCATCTCGCGCGCCTTCGGCCGGTTGTCGGCGGCGACGGCATCCTCGAGGTCGAGAATAAGCGCATCGGCCGGCGACGACTTCGCTTTTGCGAGTTTCTTCTCGCTGTCGGCGGGCACGAAGAGGAGAGAGCGGAGGATCATTTGAAGCCTTTTGCAGCGATACCGAGACGCTCAGCTACTGCCCGCAATCGACGGTCGCGTGTCCACAAGGCACAGAGCGAGAGCGCCGAACTCGCAATCAGATGGACATCGACATAGCCCAATCCCGTCCCAAACAGCTGGTACGTCTCTACAAATCCCGCCACTTCGTCATACTCGGCTACGTCGGCGCGTGGCACGCGGCTGAGAAAGCTCAGCATCGTCTTGCGCGGGCTGAGATACCCGAGCGCGATCTCCCCAAGCACGAAGGGATGCATTGCGACTTCATCTGCGAGCAGCAGTCGATCCATCTGTGGATCGTTCGATCGAAGATGGTCCACCCAAACAGACGTGTCGACGAGTATCACGCTTTCCCGAAACGGCGCCGAGGGGGAGCCTTCAAGTTGGGCTGAGAACCTCCCAGCCTCGCTAAGCGCCGCGCGGCTTCTCTTTCTACGAGAGCCTTGAGCCCCGCATTGAGCAACGCTGTTCGCTCCTTGATGCCGGTGAACTTTTCGGCGTCCGCGAGCAATTCGTCGTCAAGAGTTACAGTGGTACGCATCGGCTATCTCCTAGCACCAGAAGTAGCATCAAATGATGCGGATTTCAATGCAGAGTTACGCAGCCGGGCTCTTGTGCATCAACGCGCTGCGTTTGCATTGGGCGACGGTTTCGCCGCGTTGGTTGATGGCTTTGTGCAGGAAGACGACGATGCCTTGCGTCGGGCGGGATTTGCTTTCTCGCATCTCCAGCACCTCGCTCGTCACGTGCAGGGTGTCGCCGTGGAAGACGGGTTTGGGGAATTTCACCTCGTCCATACCGAGATTGGCGATGGTGGTGCCGAGGGTCGTTTCATGCACCGAGATGCCGATCATCAGGCCGAGCGTGAACAGTGAGTTGACGATGCGCTGACCGAACTCGGTCGTCTTGCCGTATTCCTCGTCGAGGTGGAGCGCGGCGGGATTGTGGGTCATCGCCGTGAACATGACGTTGTCCGTCTCCGTCACCGTGCGGCGGATCGCGTGTTCGAACGTCTGACCGATGGAGAATTGTTCGTAATAGAGACCGGCCATGGGCGGCTCCTTATGGGTCGCGGTAGAGGATCAGAATCGGGTCGTTATGGTAGGTCGAGGTGTGCGCGGCGACGTAGCCGAGTTTGGCGGCGACGTTCAGCGAGGCCGTATTCTCCGGCGAGATGATGCAGACGGTGCGGGCTTTGTTGAAATAGGTGTCGCCCCAGGCGTGGATCGCCTTCACTGCTTCGCTCGCATAGCCCTTGCCGTGCGCGGCTTTGGCGAAAGCCCAGCCAGCTTCGGGAATACCGATGAAGGGCGGCGTGATGTTGCGGCGGGCTTCGAAGAAGCCGGTTTCGCCGAGGCGTTCACCCGTCGTCTTCTCATGCACCGACCAGTAGCCGTAGCCGATCAGCGGCCACTGACCGAAGACGCGCATGTATTTCATCCATGCTTCTTCTTCGGTGAGCGGCTTGCCGCCTATGAAGCGGTTCACATCCGCATCGGCCCACATCGCGGCATAGGCCGGGAAGTCTTCCGCCGTATGCGCACGCAGGACGAGGCGTTCGGTTTCGAGAGTCGGGGCGGACGTCAGCATCAATCCACCGGGATGAATTCGTCTTTTACCGGATCGAGCACTTCGAGCTGGCCATTGGCGATGCCAAAGCGCGCGCCGTGGAGGCGGAGTTTGCCGCTATCGACCCGCTCCTTCACGAAAGGAAAGGTCATCAGGTTCCTGAGCGAGAGGCGGATGCAGTCGCGTTCCATCGCGACGTGACGCTGATGCGTATCGGTGAGATGGGCCGAGTGTTCGAGTGCCGGCTTGATGAGCTCAATCCAGCGGCCGATGAACGGGACACCGGCCACCAGCTTGTTGTCGATGGTCGCCGCGACGCCGCCACACTGCGCATGGCCCATCACCAGGATGTTGCCGACGCCGAGCTGCATCACCGCGAAGGCCAGCGCAGCAGAGGTGCCGTGATAGCCGCTGTCTTCCTCCATCGGGGGGACGACGCCGGCGACATTGCGCACGACGAAAAGTTCGCCGGGGCTGGCCGAAAAGATCGTCGCCGGATCGGCGCGGGAATCGCTGCACGCGATGACGAGGTAGTTGGGTTTCTGTCCTTTTTGCGCGAGCTCTTCGTAGTGGTCGCGCTCTTCCGGCCAGCGGCCGGCTTTGAATCGGCGAAAGCCGTCGATGAGTTTTTCCATGGGATGATCGCTTTAATGCGGGGATGGGCTGCAATCCACTGCCTAACGCGGGTTGGCGGGCATTGGGAGAGCAGCAGTTACAATTCGGGAGATTGGCTGACTGTAACAGGTCAACCGTGACGGTCAAGGGGTTTGTTCGGTTTTTACGAATGTTGTCGGCGTAAGAAAGTACAGAGATGGTTCATATTCGTCTAAGTCATTGAAATACCTGGTATTCATCGAATCAACCGACCCGCACCGGCCCCAGAACAGCGACCAGCAAAACGATCGAAATCGCGATCCAGGCGGCATGCCAAGCCGGTTTCCGGATGAGAAGGACGCTCATGGCGCCAGCAATGGCGGTGAGGCAGCCGGCGAAAAACAGCGGGTCGCGGCGCACGACGATGAAGCCCCATTCGGGGCGCAGGATGGAGAGCGTGTCCATCGCCACCACGGAGCAGAAATAAAGGAGCGTCAGGATCCAGTAGCGCCGGTTCTCGAAATAGTAAGTGCGCAGGTCGATCCCTTCTTGCGGGATCTCGTCGGGGAGCGAGGCGGCGGTGGCGAGGAAGAGAAGGACGTAGTTCACCGCGAAAGGCAGCCAGACGAAGAAAGAGCGGTCCTGACCGACTTCGGCGCGGGCATTCCACAGCAGCCAGAAACTGCCGAGTGTCGTGACACTGGCGATCACCGCGGTGGCGGGCGCCATCCAATGCCAGCGCACCTTGGGGCCGAGTTCGAGCAGCTTGTGAAAGCTAACGGCGACATTCTCCACCGCAAGCGCCACCACAATGCCGATGAAGATCGCCGTGTAGTCGAAGGCCGTCATGCGCACGAGGGTAGCGCGATTCGGAACTTATGCGTTGTCTCGCGCCGGATATGCCGATCAGTTCAGCGGCATGGGGCCGAAGTAATACAGGGACCAGCCCCAGAGGAGCGCGATCGCCAACGCGTGCCACCATTTCGCGCGCACGAACACGAGCGACAGGCTGAGCAACCCTTCGATCGTGTTGGCCAGCATCGGCACCACGCTGCTCGACAAAAACTGCACAGCAAATCCGGTCAGGCACACTGATCGTTTGCGGGCGGCGTGATCGTGTCGTTCTGGAAAGCTTGAAGCGGGGGCATCGCACCACCCGTATTGCGCGCAACTGTTACAACCACTCTCGAGTCTGGCTCTTTCTGCTGTGTTGATGCATCATCCAGCCACGCATCTTATCGAAGTGGTTTGGTGTCTTGACGATCGTCCCTGACAAACTCCGGCTGGTTGGACGCGCTCTCGTTCTGGGGCTCGGCGTGA
>DATAHD010000146.1:0-2202 GCA_036263395.1 Rhizomicrobium sp.
ATCAACCACGGCCGCATCGTGCTCGATTGCGCGATGGAGAATTTCGAGACGCGCTACGTCGAACTGACGCCGCGCCCCGAAACGCTGGCCCAGGCCCGTGCGCTGAAGCCGGTCAACGAACGCCAGACGATCGCGCGCAACATCCTGCTGTTCGATTCCGTGCCGCGCGAACAGCTCGCTGCCCTCGGCGATGTCCGCACCCCGTCCATCGCCGACGTCTTCGTCGCCGTGATGAGTGAACCGGGAGCCGCCACATGAGCAGCTCCGCCAACACAGAAAGCTTTCCGATGTCCGATACACCCGTCGAACGCACCGTCAGCCTGACCGCGACCCAGCCCTTCGCGTGGTCGGTTCGCCGCGAGATCTGGGAGCACCGCGCCGTGTGGATGGCGCCGCTCATCGCCGCCGGCCTTGTGCTGTTCGGCTTCGTCATCCGCATCTTCGACCTGCCGCATGCCTGGCTCGAGCTGGGCAAGCTCCCGCCGGGGATGCAGACAGCGGCAATCGCGGCGCCGTTCGCCATCGCCGCCGGCTCCATCCTCGTCACCGGTCTCGTCGTCTCGGTGTTCTATTGCCTCGGGGCGCTGAACAACGAACGGCGCGACCGCAGTATCCTGTTCTGGAAATCGCTGCCGGTGTCCGACACCACCACGGTGCTCGCGAAGCTGTTCATCCCGATGGTCGCCATTCCCGCCGTGCTGTTCGTCGCGGTGACAGTGACACAGCTGATCATGCTGCTGCTCGCCACCGGCACGCTCGCCGCCAACGGCATCGGGGCCGGCATCGTGTGGACGCAGTGGCCGATCCTGCGCATGACGGTCGTGCTGCTCTACCTGCTGCTCGTCACCACGCTGTGGTACGCGCCGGTCTATGGCTGGCTGCTGATGGTTTCCAGCTGGGCCCGCCGCATCCCGTTCCTGTGGGCGGTGCTGCCGTGGCCGGGTTTGGCGATCCTCGAGAAGATCGCCTTCGGCAGCGAGTATGTCGGCCGCTTCATCAACTACGTCTTCAACGGCTGGGTGAATGAAGCGCTGAAGATGCCGGCCGGCTTCGAAGGGCATCGCGGCCACGTCCATGTGAAGGACATCCCGGTCATCGATCCGCTGGCGCTGCTCAACCCGGTCCACTTCTTCACCACCCCCGCCGTGTGGATCGGCCTCGTCGTCACCGCCGCCTTCGTCGCCGCCGCAATCTACTTCCGCCGCAAACGCGATCCGGGCTGAACAAAGTTGGAGGAGGGGCGGCGGTTTTGCATGGACCGCCGCGGCAGACGCCGGGTTCGCAAGAGCCCGGCGTCTGCGCATGTGGGGTCACGCCTTGAAGGCGAGAACATCCTCCCCGACAATGCGCACAACAGAGGGAAGGGAAGTCATGTCAGATCTCATCAAAATCGCCAACGACGGCCACGTGCGCACCATCATGCTCAATCGGGCGGAGAAGAAGAACGCGCTCTCGACACAGCTCGCGTGGGGCGTGGTCGAAGCGATCGAAGCCGCCGGCAAGGACGACAACGTGTGGGTCGTCGCGCTCACCGGAAGCGGCGACAGCTTCTGCGCTGGCCTCGACTTGTCGCCGAGCGGTGAGCCTTACTCGCCGCATTCGCGCCAGACGGCACAGCTCGACGATCTCGGCTGGGCCTCCAACTTCCTGCTCGCGAGCCGCAAGCGCTGCGACAAGCCGGTGGTCGGTTCGATCAACGGCGTCGCGGTCGGCGCCGGTCTCGGCCTCGCGATGTCGACCGACGTGCGCATCGTCGCGCGCGGCTGCCGCCTGATGGCCGGCTACACCCGCATCGGCGGCTCGCCCGACGCGGGCCTCACCATCACCTTGCCGCAAGCAATGGGCTACGAGCCCGCGCTCCGCTTCATGATGGAAAACCGCACCGCCAACGGCGACGACGCCGTCGCGCTCGGCATGGCAGGCGAGGTCGTCGACGACGACAAACTCGCCGCCCGCACCGCCGAGTATTGCCAGAAGCTCTGCGAGTGGTCGCCCATCACACTGCGCCTGCTCAAGCGCGGCATGGTCAAAGCCCTCGAAACCAGCGACCTCGAAACCCAACTCCGCTACGAACTCTCCAACATCCGCATGGCCTTCAGCAGCGAAGACGCGAAAGAAGCCCGCAAGGCGTTCTTCGAGAAACGCAAACCGTTGTTTCAGGGACGTTGAACACAACCTCACTTGTCATCCCGGATGAAGTGG
>DATAHD010000147.1:0-6710 GCA_036263395.1 Rhizomicrobium sp.
AAGTACCGGCCGCAGGGCACCGCGCAATACACCTCCGACCTCACCGGCGCTCTGGGCAAGTACGAGATCGATCCCTACGCCGACGACAGCGCGCCCCGCGAGCCGATCACCGACCATGTCGAGGTGCTGTTCATCGGCGGCGGCTTCTCGGCCCTGCTGACGGCGGCACGGCTGCGCGAACGCGGCGTCGAGAGCATCCGCATCGTCGAGCGCGGTGCCGATGTCGGCGGCACCTGGTACTGGAACCGCTATCCGGGCGCGGCCTGCGATGTGCCGTCCTACGATTACCTGCCGCTGCTCGACGAACTCAAATATATGCCGTCGCATCTCTATGCGAAAGGGCCGGAGATCTACGCGCACTGTCAGAACATCGCGAAGTTCTACGACCTCTATGATCTCGCCGTGTTCCGCACCACCGTCACCTCGACCGTGTGGGACGACACGGCGAAGGTCTGGCGCATCGGCACCGACCGCGGCGATGCGATGACGGCGAACTTCGTCATCTGCGCCAACGGCACACTGTCCAAACCGAAGCTGTCGAAGATCGCCGGCATGGAGAAATTCAAGGGCTACGCCTTCCACACTTCGCGCTGGGACTACGACTTCACCGGCGAAGACCTCAGCAAGCTGAAAGACAAGGTCGTCGGCATCATCGGCACTGGCGCCAGTGCGGTGCAGGCGATCCCACGCCTCGCGAAGAATGCGAAGGAGCTCTACGTCTTCCAGCGCACACCGTCCGGCATCGACTTCCGCAATGACCGGCCAACCGATCCGGAGTGGGCCGAGTCTCGCCAGCCTGGCTGGCAGACCGCGCGCCGCATGAAGGCGATGCGGGGCCGTGACGATGTCAACGCGCGCAAGGCCGAACTTTCGCAGTTGTCGCGCGAAGAGAAGGTGCGTCAGCAGGAGAACGACAACATCGAATACATGATGCGTATCCATCGCCGCATCGAAGAGGTGATCGAGGACAAGCAGACGGCGGAGTCGCTAAAGCCCTGGTACATGTTCATGTGCAAGCGGCCATGCTTCGACGACGAATACCTGCCCGCGTTCAACCGGCCGAACGTCCATCTTGTCGACACGCACGGCCAAGGCATCAGCGAGATCAACGAACAAGGCCCGGTATTCGAGGGCAAGACCTATCCGCTCGACGTGCTGATCTACGCCACCGGCTTCGAGGTGCAGAAGACCGGCATCTACAACCAGATCGTCGGCAAGGATGGGCGTGAGATCAACGAGGTGTATGCCGACGGCATCCGCACGTTGTTCGGTGTGCACACCCACGGCTTCCCCAACCTCTTCATCATGGGCGGCTATCAGGCATCGTTCCAGTTCAATCTCACCTTCATGCTGCAGACGCAGGGCGATCACATCGCCGAGTGCATCAAGCTGGCGCGCGACGGCGGCCGCCGCGAGATCGACGTGAAGCCGGAGACTGAGGAGTGGTGGGTGCAGGAGGTAATCTCCCACCGCGGCAAGACGAACCGCAACAGCGAATGCACGCCGGGCTATTACAACTTCGAAGGCGAGTTCAACCGGCGCCAGGACGGCAACTACAACGGGGGCTTCGCGCAGTACTACGACCACATGACGTCGATCCGCGACAAACTGGGCGAACACTTCCTGTTCGCCTGATTGCCGCAGGTGGCCTGAGGGCCCGCACAAACTGTCGGTATTCTTACGGAGCGTAAGAATCCGGAGTAGTTCCCGGTGAGTTCCGCTGTTATCAGCGCGAAGTTCCATCGATTCGTTTCGGAACCGATGGAGCGATGACGCGTTGGCGTTACTAGTCCGGGGGCCCTTCTATGGAAAACGTCTTCTTCGCGTTCGCACTGATGGTCATCAGCGCCTTCATTTCCCTCGCCGCTGGCAAGCGCGCCGGAAAGTCCAAGACGTTCGTCTATGCCTTCGGCCTCGGCATTATGTTGGTGCAGATCGCGGTGTTGTTCACCGTGCGCGACTGGAGCGGAAACGCGCCGCTCACCGGCTCGCTCGCGCAGCGGATCACCCACACACAAGCGCTCTGACCGCCTCTCCCTTTCAATCGTCACCTTCTCCAAGACCGCAGTAGCAACACCTGATCGCATTTAGGGCTGGACTATATTTTCTAATTTGGCTAAATAGTAAAATATGAGCGATGTGTTCGACGCCCTGGCCCATCCGACGCGGCGTAAGATCGTCGGCCTGCTGCGCAGGCAGGCTATGAGCGCGGGCGACATTGCCGACAAGCTCGACATCGCCAAGCCGACGCTGTCGCGCCACCTGTCGGTGATGAAGGCGGCTGATCTCGTCGATCTCGAGCGCCAGGGCACGTCGCTGATCTACCGGCTCAACGTCTCCGTGGTGGAGGAAACGCTAGTGGCGCTGATGAATCTTGCCGGCGTCAAAGGCCGTCTTGCGGCCGAGGAGAAATGAACATGCCGATGAAGAAACCGGTGATCGTCAGCCTGCTCCTGATCGCCGCGATGCTGGGCCTCAGTGCCTGGGCGTGGCAGGTGACACCCGCCTTTATTGCCTCGCATTGGGGCGCCGACGGGAAACCGAACGGCCACATGGCGAAGGGGATGGTGCTTCTGTTGCAGCCCGCGATCGCGCTGGGTGTCACGGCGCTGTTCGCCTTCCTGCCCGTGATCGAGCCGCGGCGCGCCAATCTTCTGGCCAGCCAGAAGCTCTATTTCTCCGCCTGGTATGGCGTGGTGGGGCTGATGGCCGTGGTGCATGCCGCCATCGTGTTGAACGCCGCGGGTATCCACATCGATGTGCCGCGCTGGGTTATGGCGGCGGTCGGCGTGCTGTTCATGGTGCTGGGCAACTTCCTCGGCAAGTCACACCCGACGTTCTTCGTCGGCCTGCGCACACCGTGGTCGCTGTCGAGCAATGAGGCATGGGAGAAGAGCAACCGCGTTGCCGGTTACTGGCTGGCGGCTACCGGACTTGTCACGCTGCCGGCAGCACTGTTCGGCGGGATCAAGGAAGCGGTCGCAATCCTGGTGGCCGGGTCGCTGCTTGGCGTGATCGCCGGTACGCTGACGTCTTACGTGACGTGGAAACGCGATCCGCATCGCACCACGCAGGAAGTGGCGCACGAATAGCGTTGCTAACCAGCGACGCTGCCGCGTTTGCGCAGGATCAAGCTGGCCGAAACGACATCCTCGCGCACGCCCTGCTTCTTGCGACCGATGCTGAGCACCGCGTTCACGCCATCGGTGAACTCACCGGGAAGCGGCGTCCGGATAAAGCGCACAAGGCTGGCATCGACGAGCAGCGCTGTGCCGTCTGGGCGCGTGAACGTCACGTTGCCGCGTGTGTTGCTCGCCAAAGCCGTCACTGCGTTGTCCTTCGGCGAAGGAATGCCGAGGAAGCGCGCGACGCGGATCGCGTAGTTCACTGTTTCATTCGGAAGCGCTGCGCCGGCGAGGTGGTTCTGGAACGTGCCCGGTCCGGCGTTGTAGGCCGCGAACATCTTGGGAAAGCCGAACTTGCTCTTCAGCCAGCGCAGATAGGCGGCACCCGCGATGATGTTGTCGCGCGCGTTGTAGGGATCGGCGCCAAGCTTGTACTGCGCCCGCATCTCTTCGTATGTGCCCGGCATCACCTGCATCAGCCCCATCGCGCCCATCGCCGACGTGATCGGACCGTTGGCCAGCATCGTGCGGCCGCCGGTCTCGGTGTTCATGATCGCGCGGATCCACTTTGCCGGCACACCGGTTTTCTTCGATGCTTCCGCGATCATCGGATCCCAGCGGCGCAGCAATGCGCGCGGCCCCATCGCGAGTTCGTCGGAAAAGATCTTGGCATTCGCAGCAGCAGTTGCTTCGGCAGCGGCGGCTTTCTCACCATCCGGCGATGCTTTGAGAACCACGGCGGTGCGTTTGCCGATGTCTACTGCACTGGTGTTCTGGTGCTGCCACGCAAATACGGTGACGATGGTGAGCACGGAAAGAAACAGCGCAAGGGGAAGATTGCGGCGCAGGTTGCGCGTATCGCTGATGGATTCAGCACGCACATCGCGCGCGACAACGGTCTCCGGGGCCATCGGTGCCTTTCTCAGTTCGTGATGTGCGCGGCTTTCGACAGCCCGGCGACTTCTTCCCGCGACATCCACATCGGGATGACAGCGCGGCTCCGCGATCAACGATCGCGATGCGGCTGATATGGCAAACGAAGCCTGTGGATCAAGCGCGAAATGCGCAAAACGAATTCAGTTCCGTTTGTTCCGTCATTTTCTGCGTGGAACATCGGTCACGCAATCCAATTGTGGCGCGAATGTGCACATTCGATGGCGAGGAACCGGCGGGGACGCATCGCACGCACAGCAATGCATCATTCAATGCAGTGGTGTCTCACGCAGAAGTCGAACGCACATTCAAACACTGACGTCATGACGGAGTCGGATCGCACGCGCACATTCGGCCGCGCGCTTGCGCTTGATGGTCTTTTCTTCTCGCATCAGTACCTTTCCCCAGCGCCAGCCTTTGCGACGCATTTTTCCGGGTTCCCCACGTGGACCTCAGCGCAAAAACCGCCGTAACCTGCGGCCAACCAGAACCTCAAGGGAGAGACGACATGGCTGGATTGTGTGAGGGCCGCGTTGCGGTCGTGACGGGTGGCGGCCGCGGTATCGGCCGCGAGTATTGCCTGATGCTGGCGGAAGAAGGCGCGAAGGTCGTGGTCAACGATCTCGGCGGCAGCCGCGATGGTAATGGCAACGACATCGGCCCGGCGCAGGACGTGGTCGACGAGATCAAAGCGAAGGGCGGCGAGGCCGTCGCCAACGGCGCCGACGTCTCCAACTTCGAACAGGCGAAAGGGATGATCGATCAGGCGGTCTCCACCTTCGGCAAGTTCGACGTGCTGATCAGTAACGCCGGCATTCTGCGCGACCGCATGCTGATCAACATGACGGAAGCGGAGTGGGATGCGGTGATCAACGTGCATTTGCGTGGCACCTTTGCGCCGGCGCATCACGCCGCGCGCTACTTCCGCGACCTCAACAAGAAGACGGGCGAGCCGACCAAGGGCCGCATCATCAACACGTCGTCGGTCTCGGGCATCTACGGCAATATCGGCCAGACCAACTACGGCGCGGCGAAGGCCGGCATCGCCGGCTTCTCCATCATACTTGCGCGCGAGCTGAAGCGTTACGGCGCGACGGTGAACTGCATTGCGCCGGGCGCCCTCACCCGCCTGACCGAAGACCTCGGCACCATCACCGAAGAGCGCAAGAGGAGCGGCGATCCGAAGTGGGTGGCGCCGATCGCGGTGTGGCTGGCCAGCGAGCAGTCGCAGGACGTGACCGGCCGCATGTTCGAGTCGAGCGGCAACGTACTCGCCATCGCCGAAGGCTGGCACCGCGGCCCGACCGCCGCGCCGACCATGGACCCCAACACACTCGGCCCGGTTGTCGCCGACCTGATGAAAAAAGCCCGCCTCAACGCCGGCATGAACGGCGCCGATCTGGACTGACCGGCTCCGGCTGACAACGGACAGAGCCGCTGCGGGCAACCGCGGCGGCTTTTTCTTGACCTTGCGGACACCGCCCTCCGCCCTACAATCAGGCCCAGAACAACATCGAAGGGAAACGCCATGCCCATTCAGCCCGAGATCGCTGCCCTGATCGGCGATCTGGATT
Organism: Rhizomicrobium sp.; assembly: GCA_036263395.1. Lineage (GTDB taxonomy): Bacteria > Pseudomonadota > Alphaproteobacteria > Micropepsales > Micropepsaceae > Rhizomicrobium. Next base: position 5,633 of record DATAHD010000147.1, read on the forward strand.
TCGATCCGGATGCGCTGCACACCAAATATCTCGCCGAGCGCGACAAGCGCCTGCGCGACGACGGCATCGGCCAGTATGTCGAGGTGAAGGCGGAGTTCTCGCACTACATCGACGATCCCTATGTCGAGCCGGGTTTCACCCGCGAGCCGGTGTTCGACGAGGTGCAGTTCGCGATCATCGGCGGCGGCTTCGGTGGCCTGCTGATGGGCGCCCGCCTGCGCGAAGCTGGTTTCGAGAGCCTGCGCGTGGTCGAGGCGGCCGGCGATTTCGGCGGCACCTGGTACTGGAACCGCTATCCTGGCGCGATGTGCGATGTTGAGTCGTACTGCTACCTGCCGCTGCTCGAAGAGCTCGGCTACATGCCCAAGCACAAATACTCCTTCGCGCCGGAGATCCTGGAGCACAGCAAGCACATCGCGCGGCACTACCGCCTCTACGACAACGCGCTGATGCAGACGACCATCACCGAGATGAAGTGGGACGAGGCGGCGAAACGCTGGATCATCTCCACCAATCGCGGCGACAAGTTCAAAGCGCAGTATGTGGCGATGGCCAACGGCCCGCTCAGCCGCCCGAAGCTGCCGGGCATTCCCGGCATCAACGATTTCAAGGGCCATACCTTCCACACCAGCCGATGGGATTACCGCTACACCGGCGGTGACAGCTTCGGCAATCTGACCGGGTTGAAGGACAAGCGCGTCGGCATCATCGGCACCGGCGCCACCGCGGTGCAGTGCATCCCGCATCTCGGCGAATGGGCGAAGGAGCTTTACGTCTTCCAGCGCACGCCATCGTCCGTCGATGTGCGCAACAACGGCGAGACCGATCCGGCGTGGGCCGCCTCGCTGCAGCCCGGCTGGCAGAAGCGGCGCATGGAGAACTTCAACATCCTCGTCAGCGGCGGCGATCAGGACGAAGACCTCGTCCATGACGGCTGGACAGACATCTTCCGCAATCTCACCGGCAACGCCGCGAAGGAGATGTCGCGCAAACTCGGCCGCCGCCTGACGGGCGCGGAGCGTGCCGACGTCATGGCACTCGCCGACTATCGCAAGATGAACCAGGTTCGCGCCCGCGT
>DATAHD010000148.1:0-8177 GCA_036263395.1 Rhizomicrobium sp.
TGGCGCGTAACGTTCGAGGATGCGCGGCTGATCAGCGTGTCGGGCGACATCTTCATCGATCAGGGCGGCGCCCATCCCAACGCCGCGTTCGACAGCATCGTGTGGGACAAGACTGCGAACCGCGCCGTGCCGCTGCGCGCGTTGTTCGCGAAGGGGCAGGCGGATGCCGCCTACAAGGCGATCGCGGCGGCGGCGCGCAAGGTTTGGGTTTCGACCGTTAGCAAAGAATCCGGCGGCGCCCCGGTCGATCCGACGATGGCAAACGAAGGCATCTCCGACAGCGCGGAAGGTCTTGGCCACTATGCGTTTACCTATGCGAAAGGCGACAGCAAGGCGAACGGCATCGTCCTCCTCTATGGCGCCGGCGAGGCGTGGGCGCATGTGATGGGTGACTTCCGCCTGGCCATTTCTGTGCAGGTGTTCCGCAAATACCTGGCGCCGGAATGGGCCAGCGAGTTCAAGTAAGGCGAGGCCTTACAGGCGACATTTTGCGACAAAATTTGATGAATGTTGACGGTGTGCAGACCTCCTCACGGTCACAGCAAGTGCATCTCGCAGCCACCATACCCTTCACCGAAACATTCGGAAGCTGATACGTTCCGCCCCGGAGAAGGGGATTTATCATGGCCACGTTTTCTGTGCTCAGTGCATTCGATGAGGATGCGTGGAGTCTTGCTCCACTGCAGTCGGCAACCAACGACGTGCATTCCTCAAGGGTTGTGATGACGTCAGGCACCGAGCGGTATGGTTTCATCGGTACCGGTTTCTACGAAGACGGCTCGGGCGTGCATGGCACAATCCAGAGCCTGAAGTTCTCAGACTCGAGTTTGGGCGGCGCGGTGTTCAAGGTGAGCGGCCTCAATCTCGACTTCGATGACTTCAATCTTCTGGTCGGAACCAACGACCCGCAGGCACTGCTGAGCCTGATGCTGTCCGGCGCCGATGCGATCACCGGCACCAACGGCAACGACGTTCTCTACGGCTATGCCGGGAATGATCTTTTCCGCATGGGAAAAGGCGGCAACGACACGGTTTTCGGCGGCGCGGACAACGACGAATTTCGTTTCGGCGGCAGCTTCACCAGCGACGACAAGGTCGATGGCGGCGCTGGATATGACACGCTCAAGCTCAACGGTTCGACCACTGTTGTGTTCAATGCCGACACCATGGTTGGCGTCGAGCGGGTTCTGCTTGCCCCCGGCACGTACAATCTCACCCTGAACGACGGGAACGTGGCGAGCGGCGAGAGCCTTCTGATCGCCGCGCACCAGTTCGGATCGAGCGACTCGCTGACAGTCGATGGCTCCGCCGAAACGGACGGCTCGTTGCATCTGCAAGGCGGTCTCGGCGACGATCATCTGATCGGCGGCGCCGGCGATGACGTGCTGGTTGGCCGTGGCGGCGACGATGTGCTGAGCGATGCGGCCGGCACCAATCGTTTCAACCTGTTCGGCGGCGGCGACGATACCGCGACCGGCGGCACGGGCAACGACACGTTCTTGTTCGACACCTACTTCGATGCGGCGGACAAGGTCGATGGCGGCGGCGGTTACAACACGCTGGTCCTGAATGGGTTCGATGAGTTCGGCACCGGCGTCGATGATTCGATGGGGCCACCGATCCTCTACTTCGCGGCCGATACGATGACCAATATCGACCGTATCCAGTTCATGCCCGGCTACGACTACTTCATCGCGCTGAACGACGGCAACGTCGCGGCAGGCCACACGTTGCTGGTGGACGGATCGAATCTCTGCGGCTGCTACTACTTCTATTTCGACGGTTCCGCCGAGATGGACGGCAATCTGCAAATCCTTGGCAGCACCGGCGACGACATCCTGATTGCCGGTCACGGGAACGACGTTCTCAAGGGTGGATATGGCGACGACTACCTTTTGTTCAACGGCAATCTGACGCCCAACGACCAGGCCTATGGAGGCGACGGTTACGACGTCCTGATCCTCGACGGCGACTATTCGGCTGGCGTGAAGATGAAAGGCACGACGATCCACGATGTCGAGATGATCTCGCTGACCGAAGGGCACTCCTACAAGCTCATTATGAACGACGGCAATGTCGCTGCCGGTGAGACGCTGACGGTCGATGGCTCCTATCTCGGCCATGCGAATGCACTGCCCGACCCCACGGATACGCTGTATTTCGATGGTTCGGGAGAAAAAGACGGATCGTTCTACGTCGCCGGCGGATATGGCAGCGACACCCTCCTCGGCGGCGCACAGGACGATGTATTCTTTGGCTTTGAGGGCGCGGATCACATCTCCGGCGGTGGCGGCGACGACTACATCGATGGCGGCGAAGGCAACAACGTCCTCGACGGCGGCGACGGCAACGATCAGATCATTGGCTGCGATGGCATCGACACCATCACCGGCGGCAATGGCGACGACCTGATCTACGGCGACGCAATGGGAGACATCCTGGACGGCGGCGCCGGGGCGGACACGTTCCAGTATTACTTCGCGTCGGAGTCGACCGGCACCAAGTACGACACGATCATCGGGTTCGATGCCGATGAAGATTTCATCGCGATCGAAGGCCTGACGGTCACTGCGATTGCGGCGACCGTGACGTCCGGCAACCTGACCACGTCGTCCTTCAACGCGAAGCTGGCGGCGGCCATCGGACCGGATCAGCTGGGCGCGCACGAGGCCGTGCTGTTCACGCCGACGACCGGCAATCTGGCGGGCCACACCTTCCTGATCGTCGATGGCGATGGCGTTGCGGGATATACGTCGGGGCAGGACTACGTGATCGACCTCAAGAATCCAGTGAATATCGGACACCTGGGCACGGGCGATTTCATCTAGAGCATCCCGCTCTAACGCGCTTTGGGCTGCGGCTTCTTTGCTGCGGCGTTGCGCGCCATGCCGGCTTTGAGGATTTTCCGGATCAAGGTCGCCGGCAGCGGTTTGTCGAGCGACAGCTGGACCGTGCCCTTCGACGTTTTGTAGCCCGCGAGATCTTCCGCGAAATCGTTGACGATCGCGCCGGGGAAGAAGCCGATGTGGCTCTTGAACAGCGCGAAGCCGCAGAGCGGGCCGTTCAGTTTGTAATACGGCATGCCGTAGCTGATGCCCTCTTCCGCTTTCGGTGCGGTCTTCAGGATCATCGCACGCATCTCCATAAGCAAAGGCCGCACCGTTGCGGGCGCGGCCTTTAGATAAGCATCGACGTCTTTTGCGACGGCGGCGCCGCGCATCGCTTACTGATACTCGCGGACGTCGGCGAGGTGACCGGCGATGGCGGCGGCGGCGGCCATGGCCGGGCTCATCAGATGGGTGCGGCCGCCGCGGCCCTGACGGCCTTCGAAGTTGCGGTTGGAGGTGGAGGCGCAGCGTTCGCCGGGCTCCAGCTTGTCCGCGTTCATCGCAAGGCACATCGAGCAGCCGGGCTCACGCCATTCAAAACCGGCTTCGACAAAGATTTCGTCGAGGCCTTCTTCTTCGGCTTGTGCTTTCACCAGGCCCGACCCGGGGACGACTATCGCGTTGACGTGGCTCGCCACCTTCTTGCCCTTGGCAATCGCGGCAGCGGCGCGCAGATCTTCGATGCGGCCGTTGGTGCAGGAGCCGATGAAGACGCGGTCGATCTTCACGTCCTTCAGCGCGGTGCCTGGCGTCAAATCCATATAAGAGAGCGCACGTTCGACACCGGCGCGGGTGTTCGCATCGGCGACGCTGGCCGGATCAGGGATCGCACCGGTGACCGGCAACGCCTGCTCCGGCGAGGTGCCCCAGGTGACCATCGGCGGGATGGAGGCAGCATCGAGCGTGAGTTCGATATCGAACACCGCGTCGGCATCGGATTTCAGCGTGCGCCAGTAGTTGCGGGCCGCTTCGAATGCCGCCGCTTTCGGGGCGCGCGGTTTGCCGGCGATGTAGGCGAACGTCGTGTCGTCGGGCGCGATGAGGCCAGCGCGAGCACCGCCCTCGATCGTCATATTGCAGAGGGTCATGCGGCCCTCCATCGTCAGGCTCGTCACCGCGTCACCGGCATATTCGATGACGTAGCCGGTGCCGCCGGCGGTGCCGATCTTGGCGATGATCGCGAGCGCGATGTCTTTCGCGGTGACACCGATCGGCAAGGTGCCGTTCACGGTGACACGCATGTTCTTCGATTTCGGGATCAGCAGGGTCTGGGTCGCGAGCACATGCTCGACCTCCGACGTGCCGATACCGAACGCCAGCGAACCGAAGGCGCCATGCGTCGAGGTGTGGCTGTCGCCGCACACGATGGTGAGGCCCGGCAAGGTCCAGCCCTGCTCCGGCCCGACGATGTGCACGATGCCCTGACGGATGTCGTTCATCGGCAGATACTCGACGCCGAATTCCTTGGCGTTGCGTTCCAGGGTTTCGACCTGCTCGCGCGATTCCGGATCCGTAATGCCCTTGGCGCGGTCAGTGGTCGGGACGTTATGGTCCGGCACCGCGAGCGTGAGTTTCGGCTGGCGGACCTTGCGGCCGGTGTTGCGAAGGCCTTCGAAGGCCTGCGGGCTCGTCACCTCATGAATGAGGTGGCGATCGATATAAATGACGGAGGACTCTCCCGGTGCTTCGTGCACCAGATGAGCGTCCCAGATCTTGTCGTAGAGGGTTTTTCCAGCCATGGCGGGGTCTTATCAGCACTTTGCGAGCGCTATCGCAAGGGGATTCCCGCCGCAGTCTCATCAGGCTTAGATTGTTGCGCGCCCTCTTCCCTGCAACCCCCCGGCTCGTTGCGCTCGCGGTGGGGTGAATTAGCGGCCCGTGAAGTAGAGCACGCCCATGATGATGATGATGGCGATGAACTGGGCCAGCACGCGGATGCGCATAAGCTTGTTGGAATAGGTCGCGGCGACGTCACCGCCCTTCCACAGCGTGTAAAGGCCGAGGCAGAGGACGATAAAGACGACGCCGACGGCGATGGCGACGAGGAAGCTTCCGCTCAAGAGGCTGTTCCGGGGCTGGGCACGGCCGGACCGTGAACCCATTTGCCCGCCTTGTCAGCAAGCTCGCGGAATTTCTTGGATGCGCCCGAAAGCCGCTGATCCCATTCCGGATCGGGCGTCTGCCCCTCGATCACTTTGAAATAGACCTGCATGAGGCAGGCGATGGCGAGCGGTTCCAGCACCGCGGCCTTGATCGACCACGCGAACACCAGCGCAATCGCGAGCACCCAGAGACCGAGGCCAGCATGACCGGGAACCAGCGCGATGATCGCGGCCGCCGGGCCGAGCAGGAAGACGAACAGCAGGAATGTCAGGCCCCAGAGGAAGATGGAGAGCCAGACGGCGTTCTTCAGGATCGTCTTGTAGTTCTGCGCATAGAGGATGAGGCCATCCTTCGCGGTGTTCCACGGGTTCGTGGTGCGCGTGCGGATGAGATAGGCGAGGATCACCTCGTCCACATAGGTCAGCGACATGCGGATGATCGCTTCGACGAAACGGATGAGTTGCTGCAGCGCAGGGATCGGCAGGAACGACGTGAAGAAGTTGATGATGCCGAAGAGGGCCCGTATCACACCTTTGATAATCTGATCGACACCGAACAGAACGCTCGCTTCGCCGAAATGGGTTTTCACGAAGGCGGCGCCGTATTTCACCTGGCCTTGTCCGTTCGGGATGTCCTTGCCATCGAGCACTTCGACGAGCACGGCGATGTGCGCCGCCTTCACGAGATAGAGGATGTATTCGCGCGCGAAGTAGAGAGCCGTGCTGACCATGCCGAAACCGATCGCGCCGCCCCAGAAGGCGCCCGAGGCGGGACCATCAGGGCCGCCCATGTGACCGAAGCCGTAGCCGACCACCGCACCGGCGCCGACGCTGAAGAGATAGGCGAAGGCGATGCCGAGATAGACGGCGAGGCGGAACAGGACGAAAGGCAAGGTTCGCAAGATCGCGCCGACCGAGCGGCTGAAGCTGAAGTCCCACATGGCGAACCCACCCCTGATTCCGGCAGGGAGTTATATCGTCTCGGGAACGTGACGGTGCAAGCCGGACAGGGTGGCGGGTGTGACCGGGTGTGGCGCTTAACCATTGGCGCTATTGGGCATATCGCTTTTTGACCACCGGTGCGGCAATCTCCCGGCCATGTCGAACCCGGCTCTCCAGGCCCCGCCGCTGAACAAGGTCGCCGTCATGGGCTATTGCGCCCGGCTGCCGGTGGCTATTGATGCGACGCGGCTGCGCGCCGAGGTCGAGGCGTTGCCGCCGGATGTCTGGGGTAGCCGCGCGGGGCGCGTCGCGGTGCACAAAGATGCCGATGCGCTGTTCCTGCGCGGATATGCGCCGCGCGAGGGGCAGAAGCCGATCGAAGACCGCGAGGTGCTGAACCAGCTGCCTTACGCGCGCGAGATCATCGAGACGAAGTTCGGTGCGGCGCCGCTGCGCTGCCTGCTGGCGAAACTGGCAGGCGGCGGCATCGTGACGGAGCATGCCGATATCGGCCCCTACTTCGCGCGCACGATCCGCATCCATGTGCCGGTGATCACCAACCCGCGCATGTGGATGGTGTGCGGCGGGCTCAGCTATCAGATGGCGGTGGGCGAGGCGTGGTCGCTGAACAACTCCGCCAACCACGCGGTGTGGAATGCCGATCCCGATCAGGCGCGCACCCATATGATCGTCGACTTCCTGCCGACACCGGCGCTGATCGCGCTGCTGGCGCGGGCCGAGCGCAATCTTGGGCGGCAGGTGCCAGAGGTGGATGCGAAGATTCGCATCGAGACGGCGCAGCGTCCGCTCGCGGGATGATCGCCACCGATCGGTTCGTCTTTCTCCACTTGCACAAGGCGGGCGGCACCTTCGCCAATGCCTGCATCATGCGCTTTGTGCCGGGTGCACAGCCGATCGGGTATCACCTGCCTCGCGCACTGCTACCGCAACAGCATCTGAGCAAACCGCTGCTCGGATTGGTGCGCAATCCCTGGAGTTATTACGTTTCCTGGTATGCTTTCCAGAGCGGGCGCAAACAGCAGAACGCGCTGTTTCGCATTCTGTCGGACGACGGACGGAAAGATTTCGAAGGCACGATCCGCGGCATGCTGGAGCTTGGCAGTGGTAGTCCGTTGCTCGGCCCCATCGCAGCATCGCTGCCGCAGCGCTATGGCGGCAACGGAATCAATCTTCCGGGGTTTGCGCTGACGCCGATTGCGAAGAGCGGACTGGGCTTCTTCAGCTATCTCAATCGCTACATGTATGCCGGTGTGCCCGCGGTGCGCGTCGCGAAGATGGAGCGGCTGCGCAGCGATTTCACCGGACTACTAGAGAGCACCGGCTTTGTGGTGAGCGATGCGATGCGCGCCTTCATCCAGAATGAAGCGCCACAGAACATCTCACAACATGCGCCCTATCAAACGTATTACAGCGCCGGCTTGCGCGATCTGGTGGCAGAGCGTGATGCGGAGGTGATCCGCATGCATGGCTACACGTTCGAAGACTGAACCCACGATCAGGTGGTGGCGCACCAGGAGCGGCGGCGTTCGCCGTGGTAGGGGCGCGCGAGGCCTTTGGCGATCATGTCCTTGGCGATGTCGCCCTGGTCATCGACGACGACGGCGCGGATACGGCCGCCGTATTTGTCGTTGCGCACATCGCTGAGCCAGATCGTGCCGCCTTCGATGCGCTTTCTGAGGTAATCGCGGGCGGCCTCGGCACCCTTAAGCTCGGCGTCACAGCGGGCATGGAGTTCGGGGGCATCCATCCCGGCGATGCGGACCTTCACGTCCACCGACTGTCCGAGCCAGATCTGGGCATCGGCCCGGAAGGTATCGCCATCGACGACCGAGACCACCTGGGCCGCGACCTGCCCCTGAAAACCGGCCGCCGCTTCGGCCCGAGCGGCGGGTGCGGCCAGGTCAGTCGCGGGATTGCCGCGGGCGATCAGGAGGATCGCCGCCGAGGCAACCGCGCCGGCGCAGAACCAGAGGAGGGCGTGAAGACGGCTATCCATGTCTCAACTTTTGGTTGAGTAGAACGTAGTACGAACAATTAGCGGTTGTCCAGCGCCTTAGGCCATCCCGTCCACCGCCTCGTCCGCCAGGCTGCCGGGGACGATGGTGACGGGGATGGGGTAGGCACCGGGGCGGGCGAACAGCGAGACGAGGGGGCCGGGGCCTTCCTTCGCGGTGCTGGCAGCGAGGACGAGGATGGAGATGTCCTTGTCGGCGTCGAGCAGTTC
>DATAHD010000149.1:0-15374 GCA_036263395.1 Rhizomicrobium sp.
GGTCACCGCCGGTGGCCTCGTCTTCATCGGCGCCGCGATGGACAACTATCTGCGCGCCTTCGATGCGAAGTCCGGCGCCGAACTTTGGAAGGGGCGTCTCCCCGCTGGCGGCCAGGCGACGCCGATGACCTACACCTGGAAAGGCAAGCAATACGTCGTCATCGCCGCTGGCGGTCACTCCAAGCTAGGCACCAAACGCGGCGACCGGCTCTTAGCGTTCGCATTGCCGAACTGATGTTCGCGCGAAGGCGCAGAGGAAAAAGGGTTACGCGGAGGCGCGGAGTTTCTTTGCAATGCTTTCTAGCGTGCGCGGGCCGGCCAATGTTGTCGGCCGGGCATAGCCTGGCCAGCAGACTGATAGATGCTGCATCATTTTCGATGGTCTGAAGAACCACCGCGGCTCCGCGCCTCCGCGTGAACCATCCATCTCAACGCGCGCTCAGAACCCTCTGCGTTCTCTGCGCCTCTGCGCGCCAAACACTTTTCTTCAATTGACTTCCGTCTCGGAAATGACGCCATAGTCAACTTTCTGCTTCGGAGTGCCGCCCATGGCCCGTGAGATCGACAACGCCATCGCCAATCCCGCCACCTATGGCGACGAGAAAGCGATCCACGGCTACCTCAAGACCCTGCGCGACACCGATCCGGTGCACTGGACCGAGCCCGATGGCTTTCGTCCTTATTGGACGCTGACCAAGCACAAGGACATCCTCGAAATTGAGCTGCTCAACGACAAATTCCTCAATGAGCCGCGCTCCGTCCTGATGAACATGGATGCCGAGCATCAGCTCGCGTCGATGTGGGGCGGTCCCGATCCCAAGACCGGCCGCGTCTCGCCGTTCCGCACCCTGATCGACATGGACAATCCTGATCACCGCGGCATGCGCGGCCTGACCCAGCCGTGGTTCATGCCCGCGAACCTCAAGAAGCTCGAGCCCAAGATGGCGGAGCTTGCGAAGAAGTACGTCGATCTGATGATGGAGAAAGGTCCCGAGTGCGACTTCGCCAAGGAGATCGCGGTCTACTATCCGCTGCACGTCATCATGTCGATCATGGGCGTGCCGGAGAGCGATGAGCCGCTGATGCTGAAGCTCACGCAGGAGCTGTTCGGCGGCAGCGATCCCGACATGAAGCGGCCGGAAGGTGAGAGCACCGCCGGCACCAACACGATCATGGACTTCTTCGCCTACTTCAACGCGATGACCGAAGCGCGCCGCGCCAATCCGGGTGACGATCTCGCCACCGTCATCGCCAACGGCAAGATCAAGGGCGAACCGCTCGGCCCGCTCGAAACCGCGAGCTACTACATCATCGTCGCCACCGCCGGGCACGACACGACCAGCTCCTCGATCGCCGCCGGCCTGCAGGCCTTCATCGACAATCCCGATCAGCTCGCCAAGCTGAAGGCTGATCCGTCGCTGCTCGACGGCGCCGCCAACGAGATCATCCGCTGGGCCACGCCCGTGCAGCACTTCATGCGCACCGCGACCGAGGATTACCAGCTGCGCGACAAGACGATCAAAGCCGGCCAGCACCTGTCGCTGATCTATCTCTCCGGCAACCGTGACGACGAAGCGTTCCGCGATCCCTTCACGTTCGATATCACGCGCGAACCCAACCGCCACGTCGCCTTCGGCTACGGCGCGCATGTCTGCCTCGGGCAGCATCTCGCGAAGATGGAGATCAAGGCGTTCTTCAAGGAACTGCTGAGCCGTCTCGACGGCATCGAAATCACCGGCGAGGTGAAGCGCGTCCAATCGAGCTTCGTGTCGGGGCTGAAGAGCTTGCCCGTGCGCTACAAACTCCGCGCTGCCTAGTCTTTCACCTCCCCTTGTGGGGAGGTCGTCCTCAGAAGCTCGAAGAGCGTAGGAGGACGGGTGGGGGCCGCCGCAAACTCAGTGCGGCCACTTCCCGTCCTTGGGCCGGTAATTGCTCGCGTTCAGTACATGATCGACCACACCGCCACTGCCGAGCGGCAGGTACAATGTCTCGAACCAGTCGAACTTCGCCTGCGTGATGTCGCGTCCGAGTATCCCGCGGAAGCCGAGCGGCAGGCGGAACGTCCGCACCAGGTCGTAGGAATCTTTCAGCATCGTCCCCATCTCGGGCGCGCCGCTGATCAGCTGGCTGACGCGCAGGCCTTTGCCGTTCCAGCCATAAGCTTCGGCATGCGCATCGCCGATGATCCGAAGCTCGTAGTCGTTGGTCTCCGGCAGCACGCGCGCCAGGCTGACATTGCGCAGCAGGCGTCCGAGCGCGCGCGGCAGCAATTCTTCGCGCGTCGGCATCGGCCGCTCGCCGCGCATCTGATTCCAGATGTCGTAGATGGCGCGAATCTCCGGCGACTCGGTGTCGTCGGGTCCGGTGCGCAGGATCGCCGTCTTCTCCGGGATCGTGCGGACGTTGCGATGGATGGTGCCCGCTGCGGGGGGCGCGATTTTGGTCTGCTTGCGAAACTGCAGCATCAGTCCTCGTCTGTCTTCGCCCCAGACAGCGACGTAAGTGTAACCGTACAGATGTGAAGCAAACAATTCGTCGGTACGCAGCAATTTAAGGAACTTTGCGTCGAGCGCATTAATTATGGCGCGCAACCGCGGATTTACCTTCAAGTTCCCCCTCCACTTGGTGGAGGGGGCGCTCAATCGCCAAGCGATTGAGCGGGGGAGGATCGCCGTACCGACTCGCGAATATCCACGAATAGAAACACCAGCCAGGACACGGTGATGCCGTTCGACACAAACGGCCCGTAAGCATGCGGATCGGCAATCGCTGCGATCGGCGCCAGAAGCGAGATCAAACACAGCGCCGCCAGCGCATAGTCGAAGCCACCGCGCTTGCTCAGCAGGTTCGCACCCAGCGCCCCGCCGACACCAAGCAGCAGCCACTTGATCGCCGTCGCGATCTCCAGCCAGGGCAGCCAGGCCGGCGAATCCGGACCGGCGGAGATGTGGAAGAGGGCGGTGTTCTCCGCATAGTCCGCGAGCGCCGCGACGATCATCAACACCGCACCGAGGTTGGCGACCGTCCGATTGCGCGCCCGCATGCCGATGAAGAAGAAGCCGAGGAACGCGGTATAGAGCGGGATGAACGGAAACACGTCGATCCAGTTGACGGCGTCGACCTGCTTCACCAGCGCGGCACGGCATGCATCGGCACTCTGGCCGAACAACTGCTGCAGATCGCCAACACTGCGCGCCAGCTCGAATGCGATTATCGGCGGATAGCCTTTCGGCAGGTCGCCACACGGCACCGTCGGCGGCTGGGACAGGCTGTAGCCCAGCAGCACAAGAATAAGCCCGCCGCAGATCAGACTGACGCGATGCGCCGTTTTGGAAGAAATCATCCCAAGGCCCCCCTTTTGGATGAGTGAAGGCTAGCACTCCCCCTCCACTTGGTGGAGGGGGCGCAGCGCGACAGCGATGCGGGGGAGGATCGTGCCGGTGAAACTCATCACCGCGATCCTCCCCCGATCAATCACTCACTGCGTTCGCGATTGCTCGCCCCCTCCACCAAGTGGAGGGGGAGTGGGTCACCCAAACACCCGTTCGAACACCGTGTCGACATGCTTGGTGTGATAGTCGAGGTCGAACATCGACTCGAGTGCAGCGGCCGGCACCGATTGCGACACCACCGGATCGGCCTTCAGCAGTTCGAGCAGCGTGCCTTCGCCCGCCCAGGCGCGCATCGCGTTGCCCTGCACCAGCTTGTACGCCTTCTCGCGTTCGATGCCCGCCTGCGTCAGCGCCAAGAGGGCGCGTTGCGAATGCACGATGCCTTTGGTCAGGTCCAGATTGCGCTGCATGTTCTCCGCGCGGATGAGCAGCTTGTCGATCACGCCCGCCATGCGCACCAGCGCAAAGTCCAGCGTGATGGTCGCATCCGGCGCGATGAAGCGTTCGACCGACGAATGCGACATGTCCCGCTCGTGCCACAGCGCGACGTTCTCGAACGCCGGCGTCGCATAAGACCGCACCACGCGCGCAAGTCCGACCACGTTCTCGCTCAAAATCGGATTGCGCTTGTGCGGCATGGCGGAGGAGCCTTTCTGGCCCTCTGCAAAGAACTCCTGCGCTTCCACCACTTCGGTACGCTGCAGATGGCGCACTTCCGTTGCCAGCCGCTCCAGCGAACTCGCCACCACGGCCAGCGCCGCGAAATACGCGGCGTGCCGGTCGCGCGGGATCACCTGCGTCGACGCCGTCTCGACGCCAAGGCCCAACTTCGCCGCGACGTGCGCTTCGACGCGCGGATCGACATTGGCGAACGTGCCCATCGCGCCGGAGATCATCGCGGTCGCCACCTCCGCCCGCGCCGTCTCGAGCCGCTTCCGGTTGCGCGCGAACTCGGCATAGAAGCCCGCGAGCTTCAGGCCGAACGTCGTCGGCTCGCCATGGATGCCGTGGCTGCGCCCGATGGTCGGTGTGTATTTGTGCTCCAGCGCGCGCTTCTTCAGCGCCGCGAGCAGCAGGTCGATATCGGCAATCAGAATGTCCGTCGCGCGGGCCAGCTGCACCGCGGTTGTGGTGTCCAGAATGTCGGATGACGTCAGACCCTGATGCACAAACCGCGCGGCCGGGCCGATCAGCTCGGCGAGATGCTCGGTAAACGCCAGCGTTTCATGCCGCGTCGTCTTCTCGATCTCGACAATGCGGTCCGGGCTGATCGTCGAAGCGTTGCCCTTGGCCCAGATTTCGGCGGCAGCCTCTTTGGGGATCACGCCCAGCTCGGCCATGGCATCGGCGGCGTGCGCTTCGATCTCGAAATGGATGCGGTATTTGGTGTCGTCCGACCAGATCGAGGCCATCTCGGGACGGGAGTAACGCGGAATCATTGCGGGTGACGTCCTTAAAAGGGACTTCTAACCCCAAGCGGCGTCGTGCGGAAGGGCCGCGGCCTTCACCGCGTCGATAAGGTTTTTGGTCGCCAATTCCTTGGGATTGCGCAGGATTTCGACCAGCGGCCCGCGTTCGATGGCGCGCCCGCCCTTCATCACGAAAGCATCTTCCGCCAGCGCATCGGCGACCGAGAAATCGGCCGTGATCACGAGGAAGGCCGGACCTTCCTGGCGGCGGAATTCCTTGAGCAGGTCGCGGATGATGCCCTGCCCGAAGGCGTCGAGCCCATGCAGCGGCTCCTCGATGATCGCGATATGCGGCTGGGTGACGATGGCGCGCGCGATCTGCAGCCGGCGCCTGTCGAAGGCGGAGAGGCGGGCCACCCGTGCCGTGCGTGCCACGCTCGCAAGGCCGACCCGCTTCAGCGCATTTTCTGTCTGCTCGGCCAGCACGGTGCGCGCCGGATTGAGATGCGCGCGCAGAGGTTCGGCGACGGTGTCCCACACCGTCATGCGCTCATCGAGCACGCTGTCATTGCCCACGATGAACGCGACGCGTCGGCGCATGCGTTGCAGCATCCGCTCATCGAGGATTCCGATATCAACGGAATCGAGCACCACGCGTCCTGCGCCCGGCCGCTCAAGTCCGATCAGCGTGCGCGCCAGCTTGCGCCGTCCCGATCCCTCTTCGCCGACCAGCGCCAGCGCCGCACCGCGCCGCAGTTCGAAGGTCAGGCCTTCGCGCGATAGTTCGCGCTCGTTCTTCGCTGTGCGCGTCAGCTCGAGCCCGCGTACCTGCAACAGCGGCTCGCCACGTGGCGGCGCGCGTCCCGGCGCTTCGGTCGAAATGCGCGGCATGGCCTGGAACAGTGTGCGCGTATAGGCGTGCGAGGCGCCGCTCGACAGCCGTTCGGCGGTGCCTTCTTCCACGATGCGGCCCTGGCGCAGCACGATCACGCGCCCGCCAAGCCAGTTCACAATATGCGCACCGCGCGCCGAATAGAGGATCGCAAAACCAAGCCGTGCCTGCTCCGCCTTCAAAGCATCGACCAGCGCACGCGCCTGCATCAGCGGCAGATCGGCAACGAAGTGTTCGGCGAGCACAAGATCCGGCGTCTGCGCCGCCACGCAGGCGAGCAGACCATATGCGATCTTGTCGGCTGGCAATTCGGAGGCCGGCGTATCGAGCTCATCGAACGTCGGTGCGCCGGGAATACGATTCAGCGCGGCGCGCAGGTCTTCCGCCGCCGCGCTTTGCGGGATCGCCTGCTTGCGCGCGATAACGCGCGTCAGCTGTGCGGCGGCCGGTGCATGGGGGCTCAGCGGCTGCAGGAACGGTCCCGGCAGATACGCGACGCGCAGCGGCGAGCGGGCCGGCGGTTCGCCGCCGATCAGGATCTGCCCGCTCATCATCTCGTGCGAGGAGAGCACACCGGCAGCGGCGCGGATCAACGCTTCTTTGCCCGAGCCCTGCTCGCCGAACAGCACGACGCGTTCGCCGCGCTCCAGCGTCAGCGAAACATTGTCGAGTTCTTTTCGCTGCGCACCACGCGCATTGATGCTGAGACCGTGCGCGACGAAAAGCGTCTTGGGAATCTCTGGCAGCACCGTCAGCAGCGGCGGCGGCACCACAATGTCGTCCGGCACGCGATCACTGTCGTCGAGTGCCGCGATGGTTGTCTCGGCAGCAACAGGCTTGGCGACAGCCGGTTCAACAACAGGCTCAGTGACGACGGGCCCAGCAACAACAGGTTCAACAAGAAGGAGCGCGTCGTTGTCCGCTTCGTCTTTCACGTCAGCGACCGGTGCATCCGCAGGTGCCGCATCAGCCTCGACTACCGCAGCCATCGGCTCGGCAACTTCAACTGTCTCTTCCGCTTTGCTGTCTTCACTCTTATCTACAGCGGGCGCTCCAGCGACCACCGGTGCCGCGATCTTCGGTTCGCGCTTTTCTTCTTCCACCAGTGGCGAAGTGGCGTCCGTATCCGCGACCGCATCCGGCGCCTTCGCTTCCGGCGGCGGCGGATCGGGATTGAGGTCGGGGTAGCGCAGATCCCTCACGGCCGCTCGCCCTCTTCGAGGCCGGCTGCGAGACGCGCGAACAGCACCGTCAGGATCAGCGCCAGCGCCGGAAACGCCGCGATCCACCACGCCGTCAGATAATACTGCTGCGCCGCCGCGATCATCAGGCCAAGACCGCGTGCCGGTGGCGTCACGCCGAAACCGAGATAGCTCGCCGTTGCCAGCGTAGTCGTCACCGCCGCAAAGGCGCGTGCCGCGATGGAGGTGATGCGATCGCGGAATTCATACGCCAGGTCGCGCCGGAACAGTGTCGACGGCGGAATGCCTGTGGCGCGCGCGTATTCGGCATTCGCGGTGCGATCCGCATTGCTCGCCCGGTCGAACGCCCGTGCAAACGACAGCGGCACCGCGGCAAGACCGGCGGCGAGCGCCGCATAATCTGCACCGCTCAACGCAATCGCAAGTAGCGCCAGCAGCAGCGGCGGCACCGCGCCCAGCACACGCGCGATCCAGCGCAGCACAAGGCCAAGGCCGAGCCCAAGCCGCGCCGCTGCAAATCCGGCAAGCTCACCGAACAGCAGCACGATGATCGTCGCCAGCACCGCGCGGCTCACCGTGGAGCCGAGCGCATAGAGCGTTTCGCTCAGAACATCGCGGCCGATCTCATCGGTGCCGAACGGAAACGCTGCCGAGGGAAACGCAAGCTCCGGCCCATAACCCGCCTGGCCCAGCGGCGCGCGCGCAAACACATCCGCACCCACGACAAGGATCGCAAGGATCGCCAGCCCGACAACCCCGATCGCGCGCAGCGTGTTGCGCACGAACGGCGCCGCGGTTCTCACCTCGTGGACGGCGGAAAGGCTCATGCCTCGCCTCCCACGCGCGTCAGTGCCGCCGCGGCCAGCGCGCCGGCAAACTCCGCCGCGAATTTGATCGCCGCGAACACGAACAGGATCAGCGCAACGACGTTCCAGTCGCCGAGCGCGATGGATTTCACGAACAGCTCCGCCGCGCCCTGCCAGCCGAACGTCCATTCGACCACCGCCGCCGCCGACAGCAGCGCCAGCACGACATCGCCAAGATCGGTGAAGAGGCCCGCGAACACCTGCGGCGCCACATAGACGCGCTCGATCTCACCCGCCGACAGGCCCATCATGCGCAACGTCACGCGCCACGGCTGACCCTGCGCCTGGCTCGCCGCGCGATGCAGCGCCAGTTGCACCGCCCCCGCACCCGCCATACCCACGATGAATACGGGGAGCAGCAGCGTGCGCACCGCATCGCCGCCAAATCCGGTGAACGGCGCCGGATAGAACCCGCCATTGCGGATCGCGATCCAGATCAGCGCCAGCGAAACACAGAACACCGGCGCCGCCGCCACGATCTGCATCAGCGGCGCAGTCGCCCGGCGCACCGGCCCGCTGCCGAACACAAGCCCGAGCGGGACGCCAACCAGAACCGCGACGATCGCGGCGAGCAAAAGAAGAATCGCGGTGTAGGGCAGGGCGGCCGTCAGTGTTCCAAACGCGGACCATCCGGTCGCATCGCTCAGACCGAAGTCGAGCTGTCCCATTTTGACAAGCTCGCCGCCGAACGCGACGGCATAGGGAACCAGGCCGGTGTGTGCTTGCGGGACAGCCAACGTCGCCAGGGCGGCCGCAAGCAGCGCTGCGCCCAGCAATCCCAACGCCAAACGTGAGGTCTGCTTGAGCAGAAGCCGACCCATCGATCCCAACGCTCCCCTTGAGCAGGGAGTCTATAGCAGGATCGGGGCCAGTTCCGCTTGGTCCATCGCGCCGGATTTCAGAGCAGCCCCAAAGCCTTGAAGCTTGCGTGGCCTTTGCTGCCGATGACGAGGTGATCGTGCACCGCGACGCCCAGCGCCTTGGCGGCGTCCGCGATCTGGCGGGTCATTTCGATGTCGGCGCGGCTCGGTGTCGGATCGCCGCTCGGGTGGTTGTGCACAAGGATCATGGCCGAGGCGGAGAGTTCCAGCGCCCGCTTCACGATCTCGCGCGGATAGACTGGCGTGTGGTCCACCGTGCCCTGGCTCAGCACCTCGTCGGCGATCATCACATTCTTGCGGTCGAGGAACAGGGCGCGAAATTGTTCGCGAGGATCGCGCGCCATCGCGGCGGTACAGTAGTCGATCAGCGCCTGCCATGAACTCAGCGCCGGTTTGCCCATCACCCGGGCGCGCGCCAGCCGCAGCGCCGCCGCCTCGACAATCTTGAACTGCGCCACCACCGCGTCGCCGATGCCGGGGATTTCGCGCAGCCGGTCCGCCGGTGCGCCGATCGTTTCGGCAAAGCCGCCGAACCGCGCCAGCAGCGCTTTCGCCAGCGGCTTCACATCGCGCCGTGGGATCGCGGCGTAGAGCACCAGCTCCACCATCTCGTAGTCGGGCAGGGCGTTGGCCCCGCCTTTGAGAAACCGCTCCCGCAGCCGTTCGCGGTGGCCGAGGTGATGCGCCAGCGCCTCCGGGTTCATCTCAAAGAAGCGCGCCACGTCGGATACGCCGCCCGGTGCAGCCGGCGGATCATCGTCCGGAATGGCGTTTGTCTTGCGCGGTGCCATGGCGTCTCCCCGCCACTACGATTCCACTGCGCGACCAGCACAGCAACACTACGTGTGTATCGAATTGTAGCGCGCTCAGGTTTTGCGAAACCCGGCGACGCAATAGCGGTCAGTCGCCCTGATACGGCGGCTTGTCCCAGCCCTTGGGTGATTTCGTGAAGATCTCGACGCCGTCTTTGGTCACGCCGACCGAGTGCTCGAACTGCGCCGACAGTGAGCGGTCGCGCGTCACCGCGGTCCAGCCGTCGTTCAGCACCTTCACCCCGTAATTGCCCAGATTGATCATCGGCTCGATGGTGAAGAACATGCCCTGGCGCAGGCCAAGGCCATGCCCCGCCTTGCCGTAGTGGACGATGTTCGGCAGCGCATGAAACACCTTGCCGAGGCCGTGGCCGCAGAAGTCGCGCACCACCGCGCAGCGTTCCTCGCCTTCGGCATAAGACTGGATGACGTGACCGATATCGCCCGTCGTCGCGCCCGGCTTCACCACTGCAATGCCGCGCATCATCGACTCGTAGGTGATGTCGACCAGACGCCGCGCCTTCAGCTTCACATCGCCGACCAGGTACATGCGGCTCGTGTCGCCATGCCAGCCATCGACGATCACCGTCACGTCGATGTTCACGATGTCGCCATCGCGCAGCGGCTTGTCTTCCGGAATGCCGTGACAGACGACATGGTTGATCGAGGTGCACACCGTGTGGCGATAGCCGCGATAGCCCATGCACGCCGGAATGCCGCCATTGGCGACCGCGTAATCGAACGCCACCTTGTCCAGCGCCGCCGTCGTCACGCCCGGCTTCACCAGCGGCACCATCAGATCGAGGATCTCCGCCGCCAGCCGCCCGGCCTTGCGCATGCCTTCGAAGCTTGCGTCGTCATGGACGGAAACGGTCAGGTGCGAGCGGCGAACCTGCTCAAACGTATCGTTGTCGGGCATTACGGTCATGGGCAGCTCATATAAGCGCTTGCGGGCCAATTTCAGCCCGTGTCTTCTAAGGCTTTCTTACACCCAGGCGCGCCGATGAGCCAAACCAGTCCCGAAACCGCGGAACCCGTCACCGCCGCTGTCCTTGTCATCGGAGACGAAATCCTCTCCGGCCGCACCCAGGACACCAACACCAGCTACATCGCCAAATTCCTCGGCGCCCTTGGCATCGACCTCAAAGAAGCGCGCGTCGTGCCTGACGTGCAGGAGGAGATCGTCGCCGCGCTCAACGCGCTTCGGGCCCGCTACACCTATGTCTTCACCACCGGCGGCATCGGCCCGACGCATGACGACATCACGGCCGACGCCATCGCCGCCGCGTTCGGCGTCGGCATCGACTATCACCCCGAAGCGATGGCGATGATGGCCGCGCGCTACAAGAATCCGGAAGACTTCAACGAGATGCGCAAGCGCATGGCGCGCATTCCTTTCACCGCGACCCTGGTGAAGAACAGCGTCTCCACCGCGCCCGGCTTTCAGATTGAGAACGTCTTCACGATGGCCGGCGTGCCGATGATCATGCGCGCCATGATGGAAGAGATCGCGCCCCGCCTGAAGCGCGGCGCCCTCGTCCACGTCGCGACGGTGGAGGGCAAGATTCCCGAAGGCCGCATCGCCGCCGCCCTCATGGCGATCCAGAAAGACCACCCTACGGTTGCAGTGGGCAGTTACCCCTTCTACCGGGAGGATGGTGCCGGTGCGCAATTCGTCACACGCGGCCGGGATCCCGAAGCGGTCGAATCCGCAGCAAAAGCAATAGAAGCGGCGATCACAGCCGAAGGAATCGCGGCAATCCGTCTTGGGAACTAAACCTGCGTTTCACTAAGACTCTGCACGATCAGGAAAAAAGGGTGACATTCGGGACTACCCGTGTATCCTTAAAGCAGCAGGGGAGACCGCACGTACGGCTTTCCGCTCACGGCTGGGGAGCCGAAACAACCGCAGGTGGGGCCGAGGCGGCCCATACGAAAACGAAGTTGTCCACCAACGGACAGCCCACCCGAGTTTCACGGTCGCAAGGCCAAGGGAGCGAGTGAGAAAAATGACAATAAAGCGGACCCTCGCCGCAGCCGTTGGCGGTGTTCTTCTCGCAGCAGGCAGTGTGGCGCTCGGCGCCAACTTCAACTCTTCCAAACAGGTCGATTTCTTCGCCTCCGGCCAGCACCAGTTCTATGTCTGGTGCGCGGGCGGCCGTGACTACACCGCGCTCGCCAAAGGCAAGGACGCCATGGACGCGCAGATGAAGCTCTACAACAACGCCAAGGCAAGCGGTCACTCGACCTGCTGGCCCGTCTGGCAGGGCCGCGTCTCGAGCTGACGCTCGGTTTCTACAAAACCAAAAATCCGTCATCGCCCGGCTTGTCCGGGCGACCCAATTTTCGCGTGGGAAAAGATGGGTCACCCGGATCGCGCCAATGCGCGACCGGGTGATGACGGCGATTGGGGCTAACTACTCCAGCTTCAGCGCTTTCGCTTCTGCCGACAGCGCATTCATCGCATCGCTGTCTTTCGCGAGCACCGTTCGCGCATCACCCAGCGCAGCCTTCGCTTTGTCGTTGCGCCCCAGCACCGTGTAGGCGCGGATCAGCATCTGCCAGCCCTGCGCATCGTTCGGGTTCGCTTTCAGCTTCGCATCGAGGCTCGCCACCATCGCTTCGATGTTCGGCGCCGTGCCGTTGCGCGCGCTTAGCATCGCGATGCGGTCGACAACCTCCTGCCGCCACGGCGCATCCTTCGGCGCATCGGCCAGCAGGCTGCGCCAGATCGCGAGCGCCTGATCGTCTTCGCGTTTCTGTGCATGCAGCAGACCAAGATAATAGCGCGCGGAGATGTTGTGCGGGTCGAGAGCGATCGTTCGCTCGAACGCCGCGCGCGCTTCGTCGCTCACTTCGCCCTGCGCCGCTTCGGTCAGCGCCTCGCCATACAGTGCATACAAGCCGGCCGGTGGACGGGGGCCACCGGTCTGGATCGCGCGCGCGAACGCCTTCGCCGCGTTGTCCGGATCGCGCAGCTTCATATAGCCCGCACCGAGGAACAGCCAACCGCGCACGTCCTTCGGATTCTTCCGCACGTCATGCGCCAGTGTCGCGATCAGTCCGGCATAATCGCGCTCTTCGGTCGGCACGAAGCTGCGCTCCGCCAGATCCGGCCGTCCGAGATAGGCATAACCGCCGATCCCGATGGCGAGCACGAAGGCCGACAGCGATCCCAGCAGCGCGATTTTCGCGCCGCGATTGTCGGTCCCGCGCAGCACCGGCCAGGCGATGAAGCCCAGCGCGGCCAGTGCGAGAATCGCGAAGATAAGAAAAGCGCCCATTCGGCGCGCCACCTATCACGCTCCGGCCAAACCGGCAAAATGCTGCCTGTTTGCGCAGCAAATCGCAGCCGACCGGGCGAAAAACGACATGCCGTGCGCACGCGCGATACGCTGGTGTGATCGCCGGTGCCTTGAAATCAAAAGCGAATTTGGCGCTCCGACAGATTGTCGGCGGTTTTCCACAATTGTGGCGCGTAAGCCCAAGCGCGGCGTTCGCGGCCTGTGTTAACCTTTACACTTCGAGTGAGCATCCGCGCGTAAGGGGATGGGATGCGCAATTATCCAAAGGGCAATGCCTTGGTTCGGGCGCGGCGCATCGTTCGCCGCCGCAAGGCGCGTGCGCATGCGCTGAAGGTCATCGGCCGTTCGGCCCGCGTTGGCGCGGTTCTGCTGCTGCCGCTCGGCCTGATGGGCTGTCCCAATCCGAATTCGGGCAACGGGGGTGACGACGGTCGAGGTCCGCCGCCACCACCGCCCCCGCAGCAGCAGCGCCCGGCGCCGCAGGTCCCGGTGCTGCCCGACACGCTGCAGCCGCCGCTAAAAGTCCCGCTGTCCGCGTCGGTGCGGCAGTGGCGTGCCGCCGCGTGGGAGCGTGACGACGTCTTCGCGCAGATCCGTCTCGGCAGTTACTACGCGCACGATCCCAGCGCGCACGACCCCGTCGAAGCTTACGTCTGGTACTACCTCGCACTTCGCCGCGATCAGAATTACGAACCGCATGGCCGCGCGGCCGATCAGACGTGGAATCGCCTATCGGAAAGCGCGAGCGACGACTTCTGCGCCGTCTACGATGCGATGTCGCTCGATGAGCGGATGGAAGCGCGGGCGCGTCTCATCTACGTCCTCGCCAATCGCGGTCCGGAAGGCTTCATCACGCTCGGCCTCTTGCATCGCGAGAATGGCCGCTATCGCGACCGCGATGTCATCGTGCGCAACGACGCCGATGCGCTGACCTATTTCCAGATTGCACACGACATGGGCCATCCGCTTGCCGCCGCCTATGTGCAGCAACTGTCGAACGCGCTGCCCGACAAGATCGCGCAGGCCGCCATCGCGCGCGCAACCTACTGGCGTCCGGAAGACGAGTTCTATCCGGGCCAGACCGCCGGCGGGGTGCTGCACAGCGATGAGCGGATCGAAACCATCGACGACCGCGTCGCACTCGAACGCGTCAACGAGATCCCGACCGATTGCCTGCGCCGCGCGCTGTGGATGAGCGGCGCCACCGTGCTGCCCGCCGGCAAGTCCATCCCGCCCGGCGCCGACCGCGCTGCCGCCGCGCGCTTCCAGGAATCGATCGGCGACGACCCCACGGGTTCTCTCACGCCCGAGCAGATCGTGCGGCTGGTGCAGACCGCAGCCGTCAACGGTGACGCCACCTCGCAGACCGAACTCGGCGTCATGTACACGCAAGGTATCGGCGTGCCGGTGAACTACAACCGCGCCCAGCACTGGTTCGAAGCGGCGCGGCGTCAGCGCTACGGTCTTGCGATGGCCTATCTCGGCCATCTGCTCGAACGTCCGCATCCCGGCGTCACCGGCGACAACAACCGCGCCCTCGCGCTCTTCGGCGAAGCGCGCAGCGCCGGCTACGATCCCGGCCGCTATGCGCTCACCATCCGCGACGATCGCGATGACCGGGACCGTGGTGACCGCCGCCGCGATCGCGGTGACCGCGATGCGCGCGAAGAGAGCGGCAACGATCCCGCGCCGCGCAGCGACTCTGACGGTGCCGCCCAATGACCCCGCGTCTTCTCATCGCTGCCGCCGCCACGCTCGTCGCAAGCTTTGTGCTTGCATCGCTCGCACACGCCGACGGCCTGCGCGCGAACGCCGGCTACACCGGCCTCTACGATCCGTTCCCGGAGATCCAGCATCCCTGCATCAACGATTGCGAGCGGCACGGCAGACGTCATCACCGTCGCCACCGGCCGCCGCCGCCCGACAGCGGTCCGCCGCCAGATCAGGGCCTGCTCGTTGATTGCAGCGGCCATGGCCAGTTCGCGACCTTGCAGGACGCCGTGAAAGCGGCGCAGCCGAACGACGTGATTGAGATTCTCGCGCCCGGCGAGGGCATGACCTGCGTCGGCACCGTCGATATCCATATCCCGCTGACTATCCGCTCCGCCGGTGGTGGCGCGCGTGCGGTGCTGCAGGCGCCCGATCACCAAAGTTGCCTGACCGCGAACATCCCGCTCGGCGATGCGCTCACCATCGAGAACGTCACCTTCATCGCACGTGGCCGCGAGAAGCCATGCGTCCATGTCACGGCCGGAAAAGTGCTGGTGCGCAACAGCAAGATCGACTCGCGCAACACCAACTGGGCGTTCGACGTCGACAGCTCCGGCGACCTCACCGTCGAGGATAGCACAATCGAAACGGATGGTTCTGGCGTCCACGCCGAACGCGCCACGGTCTGTCTCAAGAACATTCATGTCGCCGTGGAAGAGGGCCACTACGGCATCGGTGTCGGCCTCGACCGGACCGATGGCACAATTGAAGGCGGCACCTTCATCGGTGGTGCCGTTGGCATCCTGGCGTCATCCGGTCCACGCGGCCTTAAGATCACCGACAGCGACATCCGCAAGGCGCGGACAGCGATGCGTTTCGCACCCGGCCAGCAGGGGCAGGTCGAG
>DATAHD010000150.1:0-1865 GCA_036263395.1 Rhizomicrobium sp.
CGGGCGGCCGGATGCGAGCGATACGGACGTGGCACGCGCGGCTGAGCTCGCCGGCGCGAGCGAGTTCATCAACCGACTGCCGCAGCGCTTCGAGACGGCGATCGGGGAGCGTGGCGTAACTCTCTCGGGCGGCCAGCGCCAGCGTATCGCGATTGCGCGCGCGATCCTGCGGCAGGCACCGCTGCTGCTGCTCGACGAGGCGACCTCCTCGCTCGACGCTGAGAGCGAGACGCTGGTGCAGGTGGCGCTGAAGCGCCTGATGCAGGGCCGCACCACGCTGGTGATCGCGCACCGGCTTGCGACCGTGCTGTCGTGCGACCGCATCCTGGTGCTCGACCACGGCCGCATCGTCGAGCAGGGCACGCACGACAGTCTCGTCGCACGCGACGGCCTCTACGCGCGGCTCGCCAAGTTGCAGTTCGAGACCGCGTAGAGCGCCTAGCAGGCTGCTGAAAAAGCGAATTTTTTCATCTGCGCGATATTGCATCGACGACGATGTGAGGATCGCGGTGTAGGCGCGGTCTGGTCATGGTGCGATGGCCAGCAGCTTGGGTATTCGCACCAGATTGTAGGCCAGAATCGCGAAGGTGAACACGGCACGGACTTTGGCGAGACCTCGGACCTTGACCTGAGCAATGCCGCCGGTGGTCTTGATCCATCCGAACACCTCTTCGATCCGTTTTCGGCAACGCTGGCTGATGTCGTAGCCAGCGTGGCGCAAAGTGCGTTCATCGATGGCGGTCTTGCGCCGTTTGCCGGTCTTGGTCAGATGGCCGTCGATCGCGATGTGCGGAGTAACCTGGCGCTCACGCAGCGCATGCACGAAGCCTTCGACATCGAATCCCTTGTCGGCGCCGACCGTGATCCGTCCCGCGCTGGGGCGGTGGGCGTCAATCAGATCAAGGGCGGCCACGCGCTCGGCGGTGCCGGCTGCCTCCGTCGCATCACCCGCCACCGCCAGACCATGGCGGTTCTCCATCATCACGTGCCCCATGTAGCACAACCGGCTCTCCTGACCGTCGCCCTTGCGATAGAGCTTTGCGTTGGGATCGGTGGTCGAGGCATGGGTTTCGTTCGAGCGCTTCTCGCGCCGGAAGTTGCGCTCGCCGTTGCGTCCGCCCGCGGGCGGCTCGCCGGAGCCATCCTTCGGCCGGAAGCTCTTCATCGAAGCCCAGGCCTTGATCAGTGTCCCATCCACCGAGAAGTGATCGCTCGACAACAGCCCCTTGACCTGCGGCAGCGCCAGCAAAGTGGCCAGGAACTCTCGCGCCACATCCGCTTCCAGCAGCCGGTCCCGGTTCTTCGAGAACGTCGAAGCGTCCCACACCGCATCGTCCATCGACAAACCCACGAACCAACGGAACAGCAGATTGTAGTCAACCTGCTCCATCAACTGACGTTCCGAACGCACCGTGAAGAACGCCTGCAGCAGGGTGGCCCGCAGCAGGTATTCCGGCGCAATCGAAGGTCGGCCGGTGTGGGAATACAGATCGTCAAATCGGCCCGACAACTGGCCAAGCACCTCATTCACAAGCACCCGGATCGCTCGCAGCGGATGGTCTGATGCGATCCGCTCCTCCAGTCGAATGTAAGAGAACAGACCTTCTGAACCCCGTTCATCGCCGCGCATGGCAAATCACCTCCGCCGCTCACAGCGACGGAATCACGATCAGCCCTTGCCGTCGAGATGGTTTTTCAGCAGCCTGCTAGAGAATTTTACGTTTGTATTGAAACGATGCCTCAATTTCGTCATGCGCGGCCTTGTGCGGGGCATTCACGTCTTGGCTGCGAAGAAAGACGTGAAGGCCGGGTCATAAGGCAAGCGAAGCGACGCGTTCTTCGAATGGTTATGTCCGGCTATGACG
>DATAHD010000151.1:0-7814 GCA_036263395.1 Rhizomicrobium sp.
GCCGTATTCTTGCTGGCGACAGTGGGCTTGACGGTGGCCGGGCTCTATATCCGGTCGGGCCAAATCGCCGGCCACCTCAACGGGGGAAAGTTCTGAATGTTCGAAAGTGTCAACACCACGCTGATCTTCTGGGGCGCCATCGCGCTCATCTCGATCGTCAGCATCATTTTCCGCTTCATGGAGCAGAGCAGCCGCAACAAGACGCTGCGCATCCTAGCGGAGAAGGGCCACACGATCCCGCCGGAGATTTTCACCAGCAATCCGGTCTCCTACCACCGCACCGCCAACTCGTTCCGCGCCGGCATCATCCTGATGAGCATCGGTATCGGCACGGCGATCTTCTTCTACGCCATGACGGGCGGCGGCGGGTTCGACGGCCCGATCCACGGCGTGAGCTGGCTGCCGGCCATCGGCGTCATCCCTTTTATGATCGGCTTTGCGCTCTTCCTCATCGCGATCCTGGAGCGCCGCATGCCGCCGCCGCCGGAGAAGCCGTGAGCGGATGGACGACACAGACCGCGCCGCGCTGCGCGCGGCTTCGGGCGACGACGTCGCGTTCGGCTTCCTCGTCCGCACCTTTCAGGGAAAAATTCGAGCCTTCCTGCTTCGCATGACCAAAGGAAACCACGCCCTCGCCGACGATCTGGCCCAGGAGACCTTCCTGGAGGCCTTCCGCAAGATCGCGCATTATCGCGGCGAAGGTCCGTTCAAAGCGTGGCTCTACCGCGTGGCGTACACACGTTTTCTGATGGAAGCGCGCAAGAAGAAGCGCGAAAGCGATGAGATGCCGGAGGATGTCCCGGCACCGGAGACCATCGGTGCCACACACGCGCGTCTCGATCTCGAAAGCGCGATGACACGCCTCTCCGCGCAGGAGCGCGCGACGCTCACGCTTTGCTACGCGCTCGAATTCTCGAACACCGAGGCCGCCGAAATTCTCGACATGCCTGTCGGCACGGTGAAGTCCCACGTCCTGCGCGGCCGCGAGAAGCTGAAGTCGATGCTGGAGGTGGCCGCATGAGCGATCTCGACCTCCTGCTTTCCGCTCCGCTCGAAGACGCCGTCGACATGGGCTTCTCCGCCCACGTGATGATGAAGGTGGCCGACATGCGCCTGCGTCAGGCGAAGATCGAAGCGGCTCTCTCCCTTGCCGGCGTGGTGCTCCTGTTCATGATCGCCGCCCTGACCCCCATCGGTCCGGCGCTCGGCAAGGTCGGCGTCGTCCTCGCGGGAACCCCGGCGATCTGGCTCGGCGCCATCCTGCTCGTGCTGTCCTCGGTCGTGTACGTCCGCGTTCGTGCGGCCTGAACCCCATGGCCAAACCTGTGGGCCGAACCGGCTGACGCAGTTTCCGGCTTGCATCGCTGGGCTATAAAGGCCCGATGCCGCACTATATTTTCGAGTCGCGCGTCCTCAAGCGCATGCCCGGCCCGATCTGCGGCGTGGATGAGGCTGGCCGTGGCCCGTTGGCGGGCCCGGTCGTTGCGGCAGCCGTGATCCTGAACCGCGGCAAGATCCCAAAGGGCTTGAACGACTCCAAACAACTCAGCGCCGAAGCCCGCGAGGAGATGTTCCCCGTCATCATGAACATGGCGCTCTGCGTTGGAGTGGGCGAAGCCAGCGTCGATGAGATCGACCTCATCAACATCCGCCAGGCCACGCACCTCGCGATGGCCCGCGCCGTCCGCGCGCTGCAGTTCGCGCCGATGTTCGCGCTGGTCGATGGCAACGATGCGCCGGCACTGCCCTGCCCGTGCGACACGATCATCGACGGCGACGCCCGCTCCGTCTCCATCGCCGCAGCTTCGATCATCGCGAAAGTCACGCGCGACCGCCTGATGACTCGCCTGCACGACGAACACCCTGGCTATGGTTGGATCAAGAACAAGGGTTACGGCACGCCGGAGCACTACAAAGGCCTCGAAGCGCATGGTCCCTGCGCGCATCACCGAAGAAGTTTCGCGCCTGTGCACAAGATGTTGTATGGGGAGAATCCTGGGGACTCAATTCGCAACACTTTGATTCAGCAAGACTCTTGACCGCCGACTCGGCGCGAATCAGTGTGCACGCCTCTGTGGATAAAGCGGGCGGGCATCGAGTATGGGGCGAGTTATCAGGTTGGAAGACGCGCTTGATCGCGTGATCGAGGGCGACTGCATCGAAAGCCTGCGGGCACTGCCCGAAGGCAGCGTCGATCTCATCTTCGCCGACCCGCCTTACAATCTTCAGCTCCAGAAAGAGCTCCGCCGCCCCGACCAGTCGAAGGTCGATGCCGTCGACGATACCTGGGACCAGTTCGGCAGCTTCGAGGAATACGACCGCTTCACCCGTGACTGGCTGACGGCCGCAAAGCGCGTGCTGAAAGAGAACGGCGCCCTCTGGGTGATCGGCTCCTATCACAACATCTTCCGCGTGGGCGCGATCCTGCAGGACTTGGGGTTCTGGATCATGAACGACGTGATCTGGCGCAAGACCAACCCCATGCCGAACTTCCGCGGCAAGCGCTTCACCAACGCCCACGAAACGATGATCTGGGCGACGCGCGACCGCAAACAGAAGGGCTACACCTTCAATTACGAAGCGATGAAGTCGCTCAACGACGACCTGCAGATGCGCAGCGACTGGACCTTGCCGATCTGCTCCGGCAACGAACGTCTGAAAGACGAAGCAGGCGAGAAAGCGCACTCGACCCAGAAGCCGGAAAGCCTGCTGCATCGCGTGGTCGTGTCGTCGTCGAAGCCCGGCGACATCATCCTCGACCCGTTCCTCGGCTCCGGCACCACCGGCGCCGTCGCCCGCCGTCTCGGCCGCCATTTCATCGGCCTCGAGCGCGACCCGAACTACGCCCGCCTCGCCCGCAAGCGCATCATGGCCATCACGCCGGTGGACAACGAAGCGGTCGAAGTCACCAAATCAAAGCGCAGCGAACCGCGCATCCCGTTCGGCTGGGTCGTCGAACGCGGCCTGCTCCCGCCAGGCACGGTTCTGCGCGGCTCGCAGAAGGGCCACACCGCAAAAGTCCGCGCCGACGGCTCTCTCATCTGCGCCGATGCCACCGGCTCGATCCACAAGATCGGCGCCCACGTCCAGGGCCTCGAAGCCTGCAACGGCTGGACCTTCTGGCAGTTCGAACACAAGGGCAAAATGATCCCGATCGACGTGCTGCGCCAGCAACTGCGGGCGGGTTTGACGTGAACTAACCTCTCCCGCTTGCGGGAGAGGACGATCATCGCGCAGTGATGATCAGGTGAGGGGACGTCTGACCGGCTTCAATCCTTCACCCACGCCATCGAGTTTCAGTTTCTCGAAATACCGTCGTGCCTGCTCGCCACGCGACGGCGCAAGGTGCGTCTGCATGTATCGCGCCTGTGCAATCCACTTCGCGTTGTCATCAAGCATCCCCTTCGCAAGCTCGCCCTCCAGCCACGTATCCATGTTGCGCCAGAAGTTCGGCCGCGAGCCATCGACGTCATCGAAGCCATACTCGTCGGCGAGGTCGCCACCCCATAGCGCCATACCGCCCTTCGCTCCGACATCCGGATCGCTCGCCAGCGCCGTCACGGCGCGCCCGACAAACCGCGGCGTTTCGGAGAACACGAAGTCCGCATGGGTCTTCACCGCATCGCGCCAGTTCGCCTCGCTAACGCCGAACCGGTCGAGCATTGCTTCCGAGCGCAGAAAACCCGGCGACAACGCGAGCGCCGTCACACCCGTCCCAACCAGATCCCACGCCATGCCGTAAGCGATGCGGATCACCGACGACTTCACCAGATCGTACAGCAGCTGCCCGCGATATCCCGGCATCTCGCCGTCGGTGATCTCCACAATCAGCCCGTGCTTCGCCTCGACCATCAACGGCACAAGATGGCGCGCCGTGATCAGATGGCTGAACACCGCCTGATCCATCAGCTTGCGCACCAGTGCGACATCGACCGTCCAGAACTTCCCGCTCCAGTCGATCAAATCGTCGCCGCCCCAGATGTCATTGACGAGCACATCGAGCCGCCCCTCATCGGCCCGCACCCGCGCCGCCAGCGCGGCCACTTCGTCTTCGACCGTGTGATCGACGCGCACCGCCACCGCGCGCCCACCGGCGGCAACAATCATGTCGGCCGTTTCGTCGATGGTCTCGCTGCGCCCCGCCGTCGCCACCGCGCCACGCACGCTGCGCCCGGTGCAGTAAACCTTGGCACCAGCGGCCGCGAGTTCGATGGCGATCCCACGCCCAGCCCCGCGCGTCGCACCGGCGACGACCGCAACCTGCCCATCCAATGCCCCCACGATCCCCTCCTCAATCGAGTGCGTACCGAACCCAATCACTGACTATAGTTATCCAGCTCCTCGAGCACCCAACAGCCCGACCATGTTCTGAATCTCAGTGCGATACGGATTGAATCCGCATCTCCTTGCCCCTGATAAACATCAGCCGCCGCTCTCGCGGATGCAGGAGCAAACAACGAAATATCTTCATGCAACGAAAGCTTCTCGCGTTCCTTGGCGCTGTAGATGAGCGGGCTTCCGTAGAACTTTCGAATGTCGTCTGGCGTCATAAGAAGTCTGATCGTGGCTTCTGACGTAACATCGTCACCAGAGCGAAGAACGAGAGGCATCGCCAAACGGGAGTGCTGGAATGCTGCGTCTTCCTCAAAGCGTTTGAGGAAGGTCGCGAAAGATGTATCCGGCTTCGGACATTTCGGATTTGAGAGATGCACCTCCCCCGCCAGAGATACTGCGGACAGGCAAACGGTCAGCAATCCGCTGAGCAACGCCGCTTTGAGAAGCATTCGTCCACCTCCGGCTTCAACCATTCAGGCCTCAATCGAGTGCGTGCAGCACAATCTTCTTCATCACGGTCGGCAATGCAGCGGTCGACAAATCCTGCACCCACCGCCCATCGAACGCCGGCCGTTTCGCGACATCGGCAACATAAACCTCGATCTCCAGTTCGAAATGCGTGAAGCCGTGGCGCACGACGCCAACCCGCTTCTTCCATTTCGCCTTGAACGGCGCCTGCGCCATCGCGTCGTCGCTCGACGGAAAGTCCTCCGTCCACGGCCCAAGCGGCGGCTGCTCCATGCCGCCAAGCAAGCCCTTCTCCGGCCGCTTCACCAGTAGCACCGCGCCATCCGGATCGCGCACCACAAACGCCGCGCCACGCTTCAGCGGCCGAGTTGCCTTTTCACCCTTGCGCGGCAGCGTCTCTTGAATGCCTTGTTTGCGCGCCTTGCAGTCATCGAACCACGGACAGCTCATGCACGCAGGCCGCTTCGGCGTGCAAATCGCCGAGCCGAGGTCCATCAGCGCCTGTGCGAAATCCCCAGCGCGCTTCTCAGGCACCAACGCCTGCAGCGCCGCGCGCATCGCCGGCTTAGACTTCGGCAGCGGCTCTTCGATCGCCGCGTAACGCGCAATCACACGCTCCGCGTTCGCATCCATCGCGGGATACGGCAGATCGAACGCAATCGCCGAGATCGCACCCGCCGTATAGTCACCAACACCCGGCAGCGCGCGCAGCCCGTCATAGGTGTTCGGAAACACCCCGCCCAACTCATGCGCCACGACCTGCGCGGCCGCGTGCAGATTGCGCGCCCGCGCGTAATACCCAAGCCCCGCCCACGCCGTCAGCACATCATCGCGCGGCGCATCGGCCAGATCGGTCACCGTCGGCCATGCGGCGAGGAATTTGCGATAGTACGCAGCGACTGCCTGCACCGTTGTCTGCTGCAGCATGATCTCGCTCAGCCACACATGATACGGATCGGCCCGCCGTCCCTTGGGCGCGCGCCACGGCAGCACCCGGCGATGCACGTCGTACCATGCGAGCAACCGCGCCGCGGCGTCACCGCTCGCCTCCACTGTCTTCTTATTGGCCGATTTCGCCGCCATACTTGTGGCTAGCATGGCAAAGCCCACCGACACCAACGAGGACAATGACCCGCCCCGCCGCAACTGGGTCGGCGCCGCGTCGATGGATGCGGCGATGGCCGCCAAGCCCGCCTTTGCCCGCGCCGGCTTCTCCGATCCCAGCATCGTCCTGCACTGGCCGCAGATCGCCGGCCCGCAGGTCGCCGCCCTCGCTACGCCGATCAAGCTGACCGACGGCCCCTCTGGCGGCGTCCTCACCCTGAAGGCAGAACCCGGCGCCGCAGTCTTCCTCCAGCATCAGACCCGTGACCTCTGCGACCGGATCAACGGCTACCTCGGCCGCCCGGCGGTCGCCCGCCTCCGCTTCGTCCAGGGGCCGCTCGTCCAGAAAAGCCCGCCTCCGCCGCCCCGGCCCAAGCCCGGCCCGGTCCCTCCGACCGACGCCGCCTTCAAATATGACGGCCCCGACAAGGTCCGGGACGCCTTAATCAACTTGGCGCGTGCCCGCCGTGTTCCGCCCTCTTCGGATTGAACCCAGCCCCGCCCTCTGCCAAAACCCCCTCACCCTAGTTCCGGAGTTACCCGTGAAGCGCAACCTGTTGATTGCTGGCCTCATCGCCCTTGGCCTGGCCGCCTCGGTTACCCTCGTTGCCTGCAACCAGAGTTCCTCCGGCTCCGGCGGTACTGCCGCCAGCGCCGACCGCATCGAGCTCACCAACGACGACCGCGCCATGGGCGATCCGAAGGCCCCGATCCAATTCGTGGAATACGCGGCCCCCAGCTGCCCGCATTGCGCCCACTTCAACGAAACGGTCTTCCCGTTCATCAAGAAGAACTACATCGACACCGGTAAAGTCTATTACGTCTTCCGCGTCTTCCCGATCGGTGCACAGGACATCCCGGCCGAAGCCCTCGCCCGCTGCTTCCCGAAAGAGAGCTACTTCGCGTTCATCGACCTGCTCTTCAAGCAACAGCAGATCTGGGACCCGGAATACGGCATCACCAATGTTCAGGCCGGACTGGTGGAAGTTGCCAATATCGCAGGCATGCCGCAGGACAAGGCAATCGCCTGCATGGGGAACCAGGCAGAGGCTCAGCGCGTGAACAAAAGTGCGCAGGAAGCGATCGCGAAGTTCAACCTCAATTCTACCCCCAGCTTTGTCGTGAATGGGTCTCTCCGGCAGGTGGCCGCCGATCCAGAATCGATGAAGAAATTGTTGGATGGGTTGTTGGCCAAAAAATGATTCGCGAGCGTTTCGCGCGAGAAGGCGTCTGCTTTGAAATTCACCCGCCTCAGGATCTCCGGATTTAAGTCGTTCGTCGAACCGACGGAGCTCTTTATCGAGCCCGGCATGACGGCGATCGTTGGCCCGAACGGTTGCGGCAAGTCGAACCTGTTCGACGCGCTGCGCTGGGTGATGGGCGAAACACGTCCCACCTCGCTGCGCGGCGGCGAAATGGATGACGTGATTTTCGCCGGCAGCGGCGGCCGCCCGGCGCGCAACATGGCGGAAGTGACGCTGTTCATCGACAACAGCGACCGCACCGCTGGTGCACCGTTCAACGAATACGATTCCATCGAAGTCTCGCGCCGCATCGAACGCGAAGCGGGCTCCGTCTACCGCATCAACGGCCGCGACGTGCGTCAGCGCGACGTGCAGATTTTCTTCGCCGACGCTTCATCGGGCGCAGGCTCGACAGCGTTTGTGCGCCAGGGCCAGATCGGTCTTCTCATTTCGCAGAAGCCGCTCGCGCGTAGAGCCATCCTCGAAGAAGCCGCCGGCATCGCCGGTCTGCATCAGCGCCGCCACGAAGCCGAGCTTCGCCTGCGCGCCGCCGAAACCAACCTCTCGCGCCTCGATGACGTCATCCGCGAAGTCGAAGGCCAGGTCGCAAGCCTGAAGCGACAGGCCCGTCAGGCGGCTCGCTATCGCAATCTCTCCGGCTTG
>DATAHD010000152.1:0-2527 GCA_036263395.1 Rhizomicrobium sp.
CTAATCGGCGGCAACAACTTCGACGTCTTCACCGGCGACGACGTGATGGAAGGCGGCGAGGGCGCGGATCATTTCCAGGGCGGTCCCCGTCGTACCGATCTGATCTACAGCCACAGCAAACAGGGCGTGTATGTCGATCTCGAGCTGAATCTAGGCTTCGGTGGCGAGGCTCAGGGCGATACATTCGACGGCATCCGCGGCGCGATCTACGGAAGCAAGTTTGGCGACCGCCTCGTCGCCGGGCAGGAGCTGTTTGGCCAGGGCGGCGACGATCAGCTGGTGGCTGGTTACGGCACAATGCAGATGACCGGCGGCACCGGGATGGACAGCTTCATCTTCCGCTACTCGACGGACTACATCGCTGATCTCGTCCACATCACCGATTTCGACCAGGCGCTGCACGAGCCCCTGAACGTCCGCGGGATCGACGCCAACACCAAGGCGATCGGCGACCAGGCCTTCACCTTCATCGGGACCGCCGCCTTCTCGGGCGCCGCGGGCGAACTCCGCTATTCGGTCACCGAAGACGGCCACACTCTGGTGGAGATGAACGTGACCAAGGGCGACGACCTCGTCGACCACAAATTCGTCCTCGATGGCAGCTTCACCCTGACGGGAGCCGACTTCCTCCTCTAGGTCCAATTCCGATCAGTCCGCTGGGTCAAAAAGGCTGGCCGGACAGGGGGTTGTGCCTTGCGCCGCGGTACCCTCCCGCGTACAACGCCGCCTACGGGCGACCCGACCGGTGTTTACACCGGATTAACGAGCGGCCCGTATGGTTAGCAAACCGTAAAATCGGGCGACGGACGAAACCGGACGATGGCGGAACACGGCACGAGCACTGACGCGAAAGGCGGATTCTCCGCCCGCGCGCGCTCACCCCGGCTGTCGGCGGCCCTTCCTTCCCTCGGTTTGCGCGCGCGCACGCTTCTCCTCCTTAGCTGCCCCTAGTCGTCGGTGGCCGCGATATCGCGGCGGACGGTTGGGGGACTTCAAGCCAAGCGAACAGGATGAAGCCGCGCTCCGCGGCAAACGGAAGGATTGAGAGACTATGAGTACCAATTCCAACGACACCCAACGCGTTACGATTTTCGACACCACGCTGCGCGACGGTGAGCAGTCGCCTGGCGCCGCGATGACGCTTCAGGAGAAGCTCGAGGTCGCCGAATTCCTCGATGCGATGGGCGTCGACATCATCGAAGCCGGCTTCCCGATTTCCTCGCCCGGCGACTTCGAAGCCGTCAGCGAAATCTCGAAGCTCGTGAAGAACGCCAGCGTCTGCGGCCTCAGCCGCGCCGGCTTCAAGGACATCGACAGCGCTGGCGCTGCGCTGAAGGGCGCCAAGCGGCCGCGCATCCACACGTTCATTTCGACCAGCCCCGTCCACATGAAGCACAAGCTTCAGATGGGCGAGAACGCGGTCCTCGAAGCGGTCGGCGCGTCGGTCACCCGCGCCCGCAACTTCACGGACGACGTGCAGTGGTCGGCCGAAGACGCGACCCGCACGGAAGTGGATTTCCTCTGCCGCACGGTCGAACTCGCGATCCATTCCGGTGCCACGGTCATCAACGTGCCCGACACGGTCGGCTACTCCACGCCGCAGGAATATTTCGACATCATCACGATGTTGCGCAATCGGGTGCCGAACTCCGACAAGGTGGTGTTTTCGACCCACTGCCACAACGATCTGGGCCTCGCCGTCGCCAATTCGCTCGCAGGCGTTCTGGCCGGCGCGCGTCAGATCGAATGCACGATCAACGGCATCGGCGAGCGGGCCGGCAATGCCGCGCTCGAAGAGATCGTGATGGCGCTCAAGGTCCGCAGAGACATCATGCCGTTCACGACCGGCGTGAACACCACGATGCTGTCGCGCGCCTCCAAGATGGTCTCGAACGTCACGGGCTTCCCGGTACAGTTCAACAAGGCGATCGTCGGCAAGAACGCCTTCAGCCATGAGTCCGGCATCCACCAGGACGGCATGCTGAAGAACGTCGAGACCTACGAGATCATGCGCCCGGAGGATGTCGGCGTGCATGCGACTTCGCTGGTGCTCGGCAAGCTGTCCGGCCGCCATGCGTTCAAGGACAAGCTGGAATCGATGGGCTACAAGCTCGAGGACGCGGCGTTCCTCGACACCTTCAAGCGCTTCAAGGATCTGGCCGACAAGAAGAAACACGTCTTCGATGAAGACATTATCGCTCTCGTCGACGACGAAGTGATCCGCGGCCACGACACGATCGTTGTGAAGAAGCTCAAGGTCGAAACCGGCGTCGGCGTCGGCGTCGAGCCGAGCGCGGCCCTTACGATGTCGGTGAAGGGTGTTGAGAAGAGCACCTGGCAGACCGGCGACGGCGCGATCGACGCCGTGTTCAAGGCTATTCGGGAAATCTACCCTCACACCGCCACCCTGCAGCTTTTCGAGATCCGCGCGGTCACGGAAGGCACCGATGCGCAGGCCACGGTGAATGTGCGATTGGAAGAAGAAGGACGCACGGTGACTGGCCGTGGCGCGGAGACCGACACGCTG
>DATAHD010000153.1:0-1698 GCA_036263395.1 Rhizomicrobium sp.
CATGATGCGGCGATGAGGCAGGTAGTCGTTCACCGCGTAGTGCTGCGTGATGCGGTTGTCCCAGAACGCGATGGAGTTCGGCTTCCACTTCCAGCGCACCTGATACTCCGGCTTCTGGATGTGCACGAACAGCATATCGAGCAGCGCTTTGCTTTCCTCGCGCCGCAATCCCTTGATGCGATCGGTGAAACCGTAATTCACGAACAGGCTATCGACACCCGTCTCCGGATGCGTGCGCACCACCGGATGTATCACCGGCGGATGCTCTTCCACCGCCTTCGCATGTTTGTCGGCGCCGGACTCTTTCGCCACCTGTCCGCGCGCCGGGAAGCCGCGCGCGAAATCGTGCACCGCGTCGAGCTCGCTCAGAAACCGCTGCAGCGGTTTGGACAGTCCCTCATACGCCGCTTGCATGTTGGCCCAGCAGGTGTCGCCACCTTCCGGCGGCAACAGCTTGGCATAGAGGATCGCGCCCAGCGGCGGCGTCTCGATGAACGTCACGTCGGTGTGCCACGCGTCGTTGTCGGTCGGATTGCTCGCGTGGTTGTCGAGGATGAACATCTCGGGCGCTTCCGGCACGCCGGGATAGAGCGGGTGGGTGTGCAGGTCGCCGAAGCGGGCCGCGAAGTCGCGGTGCTGAACAGGGGTGATGTGCTGGTCTTCGAAGTAGATGACCTTGTGAGCGAGGAGCGCCGCGCGCAGGTCCGCGATCTGCTCATCCGCCAGCGGCTGGGACAGGTCGATGTTCCCGATCACGGCCCCGATGGTCGGGGTCAGTTTGGTGATCTCGAGCTTTCCGGCCATGGCGGCATCTCCCGTCGGTTTTCCGCAGAATAGCAGGAAATCCGCCGCTCGCGGAAGGCTAATCCCCTGATAGCGCGAGGGATTTTCACCCCGCCAGCCATGCAATGTTGCACCGCAGCACATGCGTATTTTGCACTTCTCGCTGGTGCAAAAACGAGTATTGTTCTGAACGCTGAATAAAGAAGGAAATGTTCAATGCTGAAGCACCGCTCCCTCTCCGCCACCGCTCTCACCTTTTTCTTCCTTCTCGCTGGCATGGTTGGCGCCGCCCACGCCGATGTTGCCGGCCCGTGGAAGCTGACGACCGGTGGTGAAGGCGACTGCGCCCTCACGCTCGGCGCCGACGGCACCGCCCAGGGCTGCGCGCCGATCGCGAAGTACAAGGTCCGTGGTCAGTCGATCGCGTTCTACGCCGCGAACGGCGACGTGATCTCGGTCCTCAAGGCCAAGGGCGACGCCTATGAAGGCAACCGCCAGGGCGACAATCACAAGATGACGCTCAGCCACTAAGCTACTCCCCCTCGGCTGAACGGAATCGAGGCCGCGCCACCCAGGCGCGGTCTCTTTTTTTGTGCGGGAACGAGATTAGATCTGCGACTCCGCCTTAACGCGCGTGAAACACCAGACGATCCCACCGGGCTAGCCGCTCGAATTCGCACGCTGCTTTTTCCCAAATCGATTTCCTGCGGAAATACGATAAAAGTCGCTTGACAATAACGAGACGACCGGTCATCTTACTTCCATGCCTAGACCCGCGAACCCCGATACCCGCAACAAGCTCCTCGAAAAGGGGGGCGATCTTCTGAGCCGGATCGGCTTCAACGCTACCGGCGTACAGGAAATAACCGCCGCTGCGGGCGTGCCGAAGGGATCGTTCTACAATTATTTCGAAAG
>DATAHD010000154.1:0-6151 GCA_036263395.1 Rhizomicrobium sp.
GGTCAGTTTCATCCTGAACGTCATCGACTGGGTCAGCACCGGCTTCTGACGAAGCCGGCTGCTTACGCGCCGCGCGCCGGTTTGATCTTCGTGAAGGCGCCCAGCATGCAGACCTGGTGATCCTGGATCACGCGTACGGTCTGCAGGTTCTCGCAGACCTCACGGCCAGCGAACGGCTCATAGATAAAGCCGTTGAACAGCAGACCCGGGCAGCGGTTCTTCAGCTCGTTGCTCCACACCGATCCATCCTGCATGTGAAATTCGATGTGCTTGGCATCCGGCACCTTGGTGCGGTCGATGCGCATGCTGTCGAGGCAGACGGGGGCGGCAACGGCCTGGGTGCCGATGGCGAGCGCTGCAGCGGCGATGACGAGAAGTTTGGTCATGGGGCGATCCTCCACGCGGATAGTCCGCTGCGGTTCCTGAACCGCAGATGAATTGGATATCTCCGCCGCGCCGGCCGCAAGCCCGCTTGACAGACATGAACGCGATTTTGAAGGTGAACGGCGTAAAGCAACCTCTTAGCGCCCATGTCCGATATGCATCCGCAAAAACCGCCCGCCATTGGAAACGACGAACGCCAGCAGCGGCTGGACCGCCTGCGGGCGTTGATGACCGCTGAGGGGATCGGCGCGGCGCTGATCGGGCCAACGGCGAGCTTGCGCTATTTCACCGGCATGTCGTGGCATCCGTCGGAGCGGTTCACCGGCGCGATGGTGCATGCGCATGGTGGCGTCGATTACATCTGCCCAGGGTTTGAGCGCGACAAGGTCGGGCAGATCATCGGTATTCCCGGCGACATCCACACCTGGGAAGAAGAAGAGAGCCCGTATGCGTTGATCGGCAAGGTGGCCAAGGGCAAGATCGCGGTCGACGATCAGGTGGCGCTGTTCGTCTATCTCGGCCTGCGGCGGACGCTTGGCGACGAGCGGCTCGCGGATGCCGGTCCGCTGATCAACCGGCTGCGGCGCTGCAAGTCGGCGAGCGAGATCGCGCTGATGCAGCACGCCAAGAACCTGACCCTGGAGGTGCATCGCCGGACGTGGGCAAGCCTGCAGGCGGGGATGCGCACGTCGGATGTCATGCGCTTCATCGACCAGCAGCATCGTCGACTGGGCGCGGATGGCGGCAACTCCTTCTGCATCGTGTCGTTCGCCGAAGACACCTCCCTGCCGCATGGCGGCGAAGGCGACCGCGCGCTGAAAGACGGCGACGTCGTGCTGATCGACACCGGCTGTACCATCGACGGTTACAATTCCGACATCACGCGCACCTATGTGTTCGGCGAACCGACGAAGCAGATGCGCGACATCTGGACGTTGGAGAAGGAAGCGCAGGCGGCGGCGTTCGCGGCAGCGCGTCCCGGTTCGCCGTGTGAAGGCGTCGATGCCGCAGCGCGCGGCGTGATCGCGAAAGCGGGGCTTGGGCCGGACTATCGCCTGCCCGGACTGCCGCATCGCACGGGGCACGGCATCGGGCTCGACATCCATGAGGCACCGAATCTCGTGCGCGGCGATGCAACGCCGCTCGAGACGGGCATGTGCTTCTCGAACGAGCCGATGATCGTCGTGCCGGGCGCGTTCGGTATCCGGCTGGAGGATCATTTCCACATGACGGACAACGGGCCGAAGTGGTTTACCCAGCCGCAGGCGAGCCTGGACGATCCGTTCGCGGGTGTGGCGCCGCTGGCTTAGGCGATCACGATGGCGACGGAGAACTGTTCCGGCGCGAAGGCGGCGTAACGATACTTCACGCCGTGCGTGACGCAGAATTCCTGAAACGCGCCGAAACCGTGCTGCTGCCAGCTCGGATAATTGAAGTAACGGTCGAACACGATGACCGTGCCGGGCACGAGGCGGTCGAGCAGACCTTCGAGCACCGTCTTGGCGCTCGAATAGAGCGCGCAGTCGATGTGGACGAAAGCGGCCTTGTCTTCGATCTGCGACGTGAACATCGGCACACTGTCGCTGAACATCCCTTTCACGAGGCGGAAGTTGTTCTGCATGATGGCGAGCGGCGGTGCTTCGCCGTTCAGGCCGAAGTGACCTTTGCGCACGCCAAGGAACCAGTCGTCCGGCAGGCCTTCGAACGAGTCGAAGCCGTAGACCACTTCGCCGATGCGCTGCGCGATGAAGGTGAGCGTTTCGCCTTTGTAGACGCCAAACTCCGCATGGAAGCCCGGCACCGTCACCAGCGAGAGCGCATGCTCCAGCAGGTCGAAGCGGCCCTGCCCTGCGTATTTCTTGGCGTGGATCGGCGTCGCGGTCGCCATGTGCTGCAGCGCATAGCGGGCGCTTTCCTCGGTCGCGAGCGCGTACATCTTGTGCTCGACATCGCGGTCGGCCCCCTTCTGGCTGTTCAGCAGATACTGCGCGAGATCGCGCAGCGAACCGCGCACGCCGCGCACGATCTGCGAGACGAGACCGTTTTCCGGTGCGATGGGGGTAGCGGCAGCGCTCATGCTCAGGAGACTTTCACAGCGATGGAAGCGAGGTCTTCGATGGTGGCGCCGGCGCCGAGATGCTTCGGCGAGAAGACGCGGAATTCGAAATTGATGCGCGGCTTGGTCATTTCCGGCGTCACATAGGTGCGGTGGATGACGTTCTCGCTGAACACGAAGCCGTCGCCGATTTCGAAGCTGGGCGCGAGGAAGCTTTCGCCATACTCCTCGGCGATGGCCTCGCGCGCGATGGTGATGAAGTCGTAGGCCGCGTTCTCGCTGCGCAGGCCGAAATCCTTGCGCGGGAAGTTGGGGCGGCACGGATTGCGCACGACTTCGAGGCCCGGCGATTCCACGCCGGCGCCGGGATCGAGCGGCATCCAGCAGTTCAGCACCTTCGGATAGCGCGCATCCTGCGTGTAGCTGTCCTGATGATACGGAATGAACGAACGGCCGGAGACCAGCGGATCGTGGTTGCGATAGCCGAGCCGCTTCGGCGCGGCATAGAAGGTGTCGTCGCCGAAATATTCGCTGCAGAGCTTGTGGTAGTAGCTGCCGCGGAACAGCTCGCCGAGAATGCCTTCGTGCAGGAAACCGGCGGCGACGAGCTCGGCAAACGTGCCGACGCCGTGCATGGAGTACATGCGCTCATGCGGGCCTTCTTCGCCGCGTGCCAGACGCGCTTCGCGCGCATTGGTGAAATCGACGATCGCCTGGCGGATGATGGCGAGCGGTTCGCGCGGCCAGACCTGACGCAGCACCGTCGAACCCAACTCGGCAACCTCGCGTGCGGCATCGCCGGGCGACGGTTGCCCGTCATTGGCGACGATCGCGGCGATCGGTGCGCCCGAAACAACGCTTCGGTGGGCGGCGGCTTCCATGGCAAGGCTTTCGAAAATCCCATGGCGAGTTTGGGGAACATTGGTTAACCGCATCTTATTGTCCGCGTTCATGTGACTTGTTGCGGGACAGTTTTCGTGATGGATTGCCCGGAAATCCGGCCATTTCCGCCACCGCGCTCAGATGCGGGCGGTTAACACGAGCCGGAAATGGTGGGTCCTTGGCGTATGCGTGAGTGGGACAGCGATAGCCCGGCGGGAGCGAGCATCGGCACGCGCCTGCCGTTTCGCAGCACCCGCGCCGACATCGGCCCCGCGCCCAGCCTCGCCGACACCCTCACCGCCGTCGGCGGCCTGCGCACCGTTTCCATCGAGCGCGCCCGCGGCTGGCTGCAGAAATGGTTTGCGGCAGAGTCCGGTATCCTCACCGCGCTGAACACCGGGCTCAGTCTCGTGCTGTTCGCGCTCGCGCTGACCATGACGTTCGTCGGCATGAAGATCGCGCAGATGCTCGGCCTCGTCGTCACGCTCAACGAAGCGACGAATGCGATCTCGCCCTATGCCGGTGTTGCGCTGCTGTCGCTCGGCTCGCTGCGCCTGGTGCAGAATGCGCTGAGCAACAACGGCCCGGTGGCGCGTGTGCTCGGCGTCATCGAGGCGATGATCCTGATCGCGGGCGGCATCTGGGCGGAAGCGGTCGCGTGGTACACCGGCGCTATCCCCGACATCCTGAAGCCGCAACTGGAATTCGCCGGCGGCGCGATCACCGCGCACATCATCTTCTTCAGCACCGTAGTGGTGCCGTTCTTCAAGCCAGCGATCGCAACGGGTCTTGGCGCGCTCCTCACCGCCAAGCATCTGAAGACGACCGTGACATCGGGCGACGCGCGCACCCGCTGGTACATCGCGGTGATCGGATTGCTGGCCAGCGCGTGCACGCTCATCATCGGCATGGACGCAAGCCAGCGGCATCTCACCGGCACGAAAGTGACGCACGATATCTCCGCCGCCAATGCGCCGCTCTGGGTCTCCGACTTCGCATCGCCGTTCGCGCAAGGCACCTGGTGCCGCGTGTCCGATACGTTCGGACCGCGCCGCAATCCGTTCTGGGGCATGAAGCCGAAAACGCCTCCAGCCGTTGCCGGTGCGGTGACAGCTGGAACAGCGACGCCTGTTGCGGCAGCGGCGAGCGCACCGGCTTCTGTTCCCCTAGCCGATGCGACTCCAGTCACGGCAGATGCAGCACCGGCTCCCGCGCTCGACGCCCCCTCCGCTCCCGTGACCGTTGCTGCTGCAACGACGCCAGCAACACCCGCCGCATCCACCGCAGCGAAACCCGAAGCGCCACATCGCCCGATCTCGCGCATCGAGAACCATCCCGGCGTCGATCTCGCCGCACGCGAAGGAACGCCGGTGCGTGCGATCGCCGATGGCCGGATCGTCTATGCCGGGTTCGACGAAGGCTTCGGCAACGCCGTCGCGCTCTCGACACACGTGCGCGACGGACAGATCGCGGTGCTGACCGGCCACATGAAAGCGATCAACGTCCATTCCGGCGATGCCGTGAGCAAAGGCACCATCATCGGCTGGGTCGGCAGCACCGGCGCCTCCACCGGCCCGCATCTGCATGTGCAGGTGTGCCCGAAAGGCCAGGCGTATGGCGGCTCATTCCGCTGCGGTGAGCCAATGAACCCTTACGAAGAGTGGGCAACGCTGTCCGCCATCGCACGCCTCTCCTGC
Source organism: Rhizomicrobium sp. (assembly GCA_036263395.1). Lineage (GTDB taxonomy): Bacteria > Pseudomonadota > Alphaproteobacteria > Micropepsales > Micropepsaceae > Rhizomicrobium. The sequence continues at coordinate 5,020 of DATAHD010000154.1, forward strand.
GTCAGCGGCCCGGTTGGCGGCTCGTAGTACGCCTCGCAAATGAGTTTGATACTTGCCTTCCGTTGCGGCGGTTCAGCACTGTGCACGCCACAGGGAGACTCGCATCATGGATTTGAACTGGAGCGCAGCGGATCGGGCATTTCGCGATGAGGTTCGCGATTTCCTCGACACCGAACTGACGCCGGATTTGCGCGCCAAGGGCAAGAAGCTCACCAGCGTGTATGCCGACTACGAAACCGGCATGGCGTGGCAGCGCATTCTCTACAAAAAAGGCTGGGTCGCGCCGGCATGGCCCGTCGAATACGGCGGCTGCGGCTGGAACGTGGTGCAGCGCTATATCTGGGCCACCGAAGCATCGGCCGCGGCCGCGATCCCGGTATCGCCGATGGGCATCGGCATGTGCGGCCCGGTGCTGATCGGGCACGGCACGAAGGCGCAGAAGGATCATTACCTGCCGCGCATGCTGTCGGGTGAGGACTTCTGGTGTCAGGGCTATAGCGAGCCGGGCTCCGGCTCCGACCTCGCCTCGCTGCAGATGAGTGCGGTGGAAGACGGCGACGATTTCATCTGCAACGGCCACAAGATCTGGACGACGCATGCCAACGTGTCGAACTGGATCTTCTGTCTGGTGCGGACGTCGAAAGAGAAGATCCCGCAGCTCGGCATCACCTTCCTCTTGATCGACATGCGCACGCCCGGTGTCGATGTGAAGCCGATCGTCATGCTCAGCGGCGAGCACATTCAGAACGAGGTGTTCTTCACCGATGTGCGTGTGCCGAAGAAGAATGCCGTCGGCAAGGTGGGCGAAGGCTGGACGGTTGCGAAATACCTGATGCAGTTCGAACGCGGCGGTGGCGTGAGTGCGCCGGGCCTGAAGAACCGGCTCGACAAGATTCGCAGCATCGCAAAGGCCGAGCATCTGGACGACGAATTCGCCGTGAAGGTGGCGCGTGCGGCGGTCGATGTTGCGGCGCTGGAAGCAGTCGAGCTGCGCGTGATGTCGAAGCTGTCCAACGGCGAGGCGCCTGGCGCGGAATCGTCGCTGCTGAAGATGGTGGGGACCGATCTCAGTCAGCGGCTGACGGAGCTCGCGCTGGAAGCGGTTGGTGTCTACGCGATGCCGTATCAACCG
>DATAHD010000155.1:0-6355 GCA_036263395.1 Rhizomicrobium sp.
ATCGGCGATCCGCATGACGTGATCGAAGCCGTTGTAATAGGCGTTGAACGTCGCATCGCCGTGATTGTCGGTGTAGAGCAGATCCTGAACCTGCGTGAAGTCGGTGATGCCCCAGGCGGAGACATCGATCTTGTCCTGGCCTTGTGTGAAGCCATGCACGAGATCGTCGCTGAACGCGCCGCGTGCGACGACCTTCACGACATCGTTACCGGCGTCGCCCCAGTAATCGTTGGTGCCGCGGCCGCCGGTGAGGACGTCGTTGCCGTCACCGCCGTAAATCCAGTCGTTGCCCTTGTCGTCAATGACGGTGTCGTCGCCGCCCTTTGCGTAGATCGTGTCGTTGGCATCGGTGCCGTTGATCGTCTCGCCGTTGTTCGTTCCGTTGATGACGTGAGCCATGGGCTACTCCTCCACTACGCTTGTGCAACGCACGGGGAGATAAAAGCGCCGCAGATGAACGGCGGCTGAATGGTGCATTCACGCGGGCTGAGATGTGTTCATCTGTAATGGACAGGATAACTCTGCGTTATCCCGGCGCGCGAGCATGCCGCGCAGCGCCTGGGTGAGGAAGGTTCCGCCCAGCATCAGGCCCGCTTCATCGATCGAATGACCGACACCGGGCGAGATGTGCCACTGCACCGTGGTGCCGCTGGCGCCTAGCGCGGCAGCACTGGTGAAGAGCGCCTGCACCGGGATCATCGGATCTGCGGAACCGTGGACGAGGAGAACCGGTGGTGTGTCCTGCTGCGCCTTCGGCGGCTCGCCCACGATCGTGCCGGAGAAACCGACGATGCCGACGGGTTTCACCGGGCGTCGCAGGCCGACATGCAGCGACATCATCGTGCCCTGGCTAAAGCCGACGAGGGCGAGACGTTCGGGCGGCAGTTCGTGGCGCGCGAGTTCGGCGTCGAGAAAACCATCGAGGATTTCCGCGGCGCTTTCGACGCCGCGCTTCATCTCCGCCGGATCGAGGCGCGAGATCGGGAACCACTGATAGCCGGGCGAACCGGGCACGCGCTCCGGCGCGTTGGGCGCCGCGAAGGCGACGGTCGGCAGGGCGCGCTGCCAATGCGGCGCGAGACCGATGAGATCGTTGCCGTCGGCGCCATAGCCGTGACACAGCACGACGAGATGGGTGGCCTTGCCACGCAGCGGCGGGAGACGGGGACCGGAGAGGGTTTTCGAGGCGAAGGACATGGGTGCTCTATCGCATGGTTTTTGCTGGGACGTCATCTTTTCCAAGCCATGCAAGGGACGATGATGACGGATGAAACGCGGCAGCGCAGAGTGACCGCATGATCGTCACTCGCTTCGCGCCGAGTACCACCGGGCAGTTGCATCTGGGGCATGCGTATGCGGCGTTGATGGCGCGGGCGCAGGGTAGCGAGATGCGGCTGCGGATCGAGGACATCGATGCGACACGGTGCCGGCCGGAGTTTGAGCCGATGATCTTTGAAGATCTCGCGTGGCTCGGCATCGACTGGGATGGGCCGGTGGTACGGCAGTCGGAGCGCTTTGCGGCGTATGGCGCGGCGCTGGAGCGGTTGCGCGGAAAAGGGCTGACCTATCCGTGCTTCTGTACCCGCAAGGAGATTGCCGATGAGATCGCGCGCGCGGGCGATGCGCCGAGCGGGCCGGAAGGGCATCTGTATCCGGGGACGTGTCGCGGACTGAGCGATGCAGAACGCGCGGCGCGGATGGCGCGTGGCGAAGCGTATGCGTTGCGGCTGGATGCGGGCGCGGCCGCTGCGGTGACGGGCGCGCTGAGGTTTGTCGAGAATGGCGAAGGACCGAACGGCGAGCATGGGACCATCGCCGTCGATCCGCTGTTGTTCGGTGACTTCGTGCTGTCGCGCAAGGAAACGCCGGCGTCGTATCACCTGGCCGTCGTGGTCGACGATGCGTTGCAGGGCGTGAACCTTGTGACACGCGGATGCGATCTGCATCCGGCGGCGCATTGCCAGCGGTTGTTGCAAGCGCTGCTGGATTTGCCCGAGCCCGCTTATGCGCACCATCGGCTGATCCTGGATGAGAACGGCAAGAAATTCGCCAAACGCGATCGGAGTGTGACGCTGGCGGAACTGCGGGCGCATGGTGTGACGCCGGATGAGGTGCGGCGGCGGGTTGGGCTCTAAACAGTTCACGCTAAGGTTGGCGAGCTCACCCGGCTGGCGCGAACCTTTCCTAGTGCGTGGGTGGGTTCAATCGTTCTGCGTTCCGTCGGCGTAGCCGCCGCCGATGCGGGTGCCCGGGGCGAAAAGGCCGACACCGGGGACGTGGTTCACTTCCAGCCGTGTGCCGTCGGGGTCTTCGAACAGGACGGAGAAGTAGCCGGGGGCGAAGTTGTCTTCCTCCGGCGCGTGGACGATGTGGGCGCCGATGCTTTTCAGGAACGCGTGGACTTCTTCAACATCTTCACGGCTGCGGACGCGCCAGCAGTGGTGATGCAGGCCGACGCTGCCTTGCTTGAAGCGCTGGCCGGCGTATTCGGCGGTCGGCGCGTGGATGCCGAAGCCGGTGCGGCCGCCGACGCAGTAGTAGGTGTTGTGCGTATCCGCGACGACGGTGAGGCCGAGGAACGGCAGGAGCTTGCCGTAGAACTCCCGCGCTTTGGCGAAATCGCCTGCGGTGATGAAGGTGTGCGCGACGCCGTTGATCTGCATGCGGGGTGCTCCTTTCTTTCAGTGCAGCGGAGTTCCTTTGCCGGCACAAGGTCCCCCACCCGAAAAGCGCCGCGCGGTGCGCGCCGCTTTTCGACCTCCCCACAAGGGGGAGGTGGATGTTAGGCTCGAGCGCTGCTTTCTCACGTTGTTGGTTTACTGATGAAATCTCCTGCTATCGCACTCGTCGCACTTTTGCTTTCCACCGTCGCCATTGGTGCCACGCTGACCGGTGAGGCGGCGTGGAAGGCGGATCTCGCCGAGACCAACAAGGCGTATTCGGTGAGGCCGCATGCGATCCTGAAGATTCAGGATGCGGCGTATCTCGGCGAAGGCAATCGCGCGTTTCTCGCTGGGACGAAGGGCAAGCCTGGCAGTTACAAATGGGTGTCGGGCGCAGTGGCGCATCCGGTGCTGGTCGCCAGTTACAAGGGTGGCAAGCTGACGATCACCCGCGACGGCAAACCGGTGGCCAATGCGATGGCGGATATCGCGATCGATACCGATGTCGACCTGCAGGCGTATCCGACGCAGGTGTCGGCCGGTGTCGATGGCGTGCGCATCTTCGTCTACAACCAGCAGAACCCCGGCGCGAAAGCGTTCAAGGGCGTCGACTACTTCCCCTACAATCCGGCGTATATTGCGACGGCGTCGTTCAAGCCCGACATGAAACTGCCGGCACACGATTTTATGACGTCGCGCGGCACGACGAAGAAATTCTATCACGCGGGCGAGGCGACCTTCATGTTGCAAGGCAAGAGGTTCACCTTGCCGATGTATGCGGGCGACAACGATCCGAAGAAGGTGAACGAGTTGTCGGCGTTCTTCACCGACCGCATGACGAACAAGGGCACATACGGCGCGGGGCGCTATGTCGATGCGACCGGCTTCGGCAAGTTTCCGCCCAAGAACGTGACGCTCGATTTCAACTATGCCTACAATCCGAACTGCGCCCGCTCCGCGTTCTATACCTGCCCCGTCGCGATCGATGATCTCGACGTCGCAATGACGGTGGGCGAACGCGACCCGCACGCCCACCATTGAAGAAGACGATCAGCCCCTACGAACAGCAGCGCGCGGCCGCGAAGCGCAAGGCGTTGCGCCAATTGCGCAAGACCAAACGCGTGGCGGAGATGGCAGGCGTGAAGCTGTCGGACTGGGAGGGGGAGTTTCTTGGCTCGGTCGAGGAGCGGGTCGGGAAGTACGGGCGGGCGTTTGCCGATCCGGACAAGGGCGGCGTCGGGACGGCGCTGTCGCTGCGCCAGGCGGTGAAGCTGAAAGAGATTGCGGCAAAAGCGACGGGCGAAAAGCGAGAGTGGAAGAAGCGGCGGCCGTGAGATTTTAACGCGGGGGCCGCGGAGGACAGGCGCGGAGGTCGCGGAGGAGACCAGAGCCGTGGTGAGAGGGAGGCTGCTGATCCGATGGCTGGCCGGCTTCGCCCGCCGGGAAATGAGGAGAAGTCTCGGTTTTTGCGGTGAGCGACCCCGCGCCCTCTGCGCCTGTCCTCTGCGGTCTCCGCGTTAGAGCCTTTCACGACCGCGCCGCCATCTTCCAGCAATAATATTGCGCCAGCGGCGACTTGGTTGTTAGCAATCCGCAGAATTTCTGTTGCATTGCAACAAAGGCGGAGGCTTACTTCGCCGCCCGCCAACGAGCGGTCGTTACGTAAGTACGCGCTGTTTGCTACCGCTCGGCAAAACGAGGGGCGCTCGCGCTTATGGGGAAAGAAAACGATGTCATCTGCTGCGACGAAGCTCGAAGTGTACAAGGACCTCTACGAGATCGGCGAGATCCCGCCGCTCGGTCACGTGCCGAAGAACATGTATGCGTGGGCGATCCGCAAAGAGCGGCACGGCGAACCGGAGAAGTCGTTTCAGGTCGAAGTCGTGCCCACGTGGTCGCTCGACAGCCACGACGTGCTCGTCCTCGTGATGGCCGCGGGCGTGAACTACAACGGCGTGTGGGCAGGCCTCGGCACGCCGGTGTCGCCGATGGACAGCCACAAGAACCCCTATCACATCGCCGGCAGCGACGCGTCCGGCATCGTGTGGGCCGTCGGTTCCAAGGTCACGCGCTGGAAGGTCGGCGATGAAGTCGTCGTGCACTGCAATCAGGACGACGGCGACGATGAAGAGTGCAACGGCGGCGATCCGATGTTCTCGCCGTCGCAGCGCATCTGGGGCTACGAGACGCCGGACGGTTCGTTCGCGCAGTTCGCCCGCGTGCAGGATCGCCAGCTCATGGAGCGGCCGAAACATCTGACGTGGGAAGAAGCGGCCTGCTACACGCTGACGCTCGCCACGACCTACCGCATGTTCTTCGGTCACCGTCCGCACATCCTGCGCCCGGGCCACAACGTGCTGGTGTGGGGCGCTTCCGGCGGCCTCGGGTCCTTCGCGGTACAGCTCTGCGCAGTGTCGGGCGCGAATGCGATCGGCGTGATTTCGGATGAGACGAAGCGCGATTTCGTGCTGTCGCTCGGCGCCAAGGCGGTGATCAACCGCAAGGACTTCAAATGCTGGGGGCAGATGCCGCAAGTCGGTTCGCCCGAGTACGACGCGTGGACGAAAGAAGCGCGCAAGTTCGGCAAGGCGATCTGGGACATCACCGGCAAGGGCAACGATGTCGACATGGTGTTCGAACATCCGGGCGAGAGCACCTTCCCGGTCTCGTGCCTCGTCGTGAAGCGCGGCGGCATGGTCGTGTTCTGCGCCGGCACCACCGGCTACAACATCACCTTCGATGCGCGCTATGTGTGGATGCGCCAGAAGCGCATCCAGGGCTCGCACTTCGCGAACCTCAATCAGGCATCGCAGGCCAACCGTCTGGTCGTCGAGCGCCGCATCGATCCGTGCATGTCGGAAGTGTTCTCGTGGAACGACATTCCGCGCGCGCATACGAAGATGTGGAAGAACGAGCACCTGCCGGGCAACATGGCAGTGCTGGTGAACGCGCAGCGCCCGGGCCTTCGCACGTTCGAGGATGTGCTGGAGAACCAGGCGAGCTAAGAGTTTCGCTTACGCGAACGCTTGAAATGGCCTGCCATGTGCGGGCCATTTCTTTTTCACGGACCGAGGAGCGTTAGCTTACTCGCCGCTCGCCCACTCGATCTTTTTGATTTCGGCCTGATGCGCTTTGTAGAAGGCGACCTGCGCCGGCGAGGTGCGATCGCCGAGCGATTTGGCGGCGGAGGGGTACATGACGACCATGCCCGCATCCATCACCGCGAACGGCATCACCACGGCATCGTGCGCCGAGAGGCCGTGTTTCTTGTAGATGGCGGCGGCCTGTGTCAGTGCGTTGAAGTGCGCTTCCATTTCCGCAATCGACTTGGCGTTGTCGCCGACGTGATGCGCCTTCTCGGCGAGGCCGGGGACTTTCGCGATCTCGTCGTTGGCCGCCTGCATCGCGTTCAGCTTGTCCATCGAGAGCGTGTAGCTCTTGAGCGACGCAAGATCGGCGGCGCTGAGATCGTCTTTCGCGAAAGCCGGCGTGGCGGCGAGCAGGGCCGACGCGAAGAGACCGGCCAGGATGTGCTTGTTCATATGTTTCTTCCCTGAATGTTGGCGACGTTCTCCACGAGCTTCGGCGCCGTCGCAAGCCGAAGCGATCACAGCGGTGAATTACCGGGTTGTCAGAATCGCGAGCCAGATGAGCGCGACGACAGTGGGATAGAATGTTAACGCAAATCCGAA
>DATAHD010000156.1:0-13102 GCA_036263395.1 Rhizomicrobium sp.
CAGGTAATACGCCGCGATCGGCCCAAACAGCCGCTTGTCGGCCGCCTGCGGTGCGTCCACTTCCATCCGCAACGCGCGCGCCTGACCGCCATTGGCGATGCCGGTGTAGAGCATCGTGATGTCGCTCAGCGAAATGCCGAGACCGCCGAGCGCCACCGGCAAACTCGGCGCCGCATCACGCGTCGGGAACACGATCTGTGCCCCGGCATTGGTGAGGTTCAAGGTGAAGCGCAGCGGCCCCACCCGCTCCAGCGCCATCACCGCCGGAATGTTCAGCGACATGCGCAGCGCCTGCGTTGCGCTCACCTGCCCCTGAAAGCCGCCGCTGAAATCGCGCGGCGCATAATCGCCGAACTGCGTCGCCTGATCCGACATCAACGTCGCCGGATGCAGGAACAGATCGTCGAACGCCATGCCATAGATGAACGGTTTCAGCGCCGACCCCGGCGAGCGCGGACTGCGCGCCAGATCGATCTGTCCCGCCGCGCCCCAATAGTTGGTGCCGCCGACATAGGCGACGACACCGCGCGTCTTGTTGTCGACAACGACGATCGCCATGCCGGCGCCGTCGTCCATGTACGTGCTCTCCGTCGCGACCAGCCGTTCGACCGAGGCCTGAACATCGCCGTCGATCGTTGAGACGATGCGCGTCTTGGTCTTTTCGGCAAGAACCAGACGTTGTGCCAGATGCGGCGCGTGCAGCGGCATCGCCTGACGCTGATAGGCAACGCCTTCGCGCATCGCGACCGTTGCATCGCCTTGCGTGACGATGTTCTCCGTCACCATGCGGTTCAACACCTTGTCGCGGCCCTTCTTGGCGCGGATCGCGTGCCGGTCGGGCCGCAGCCGTGCCGGCGATTGCGGCAGCGCCACGAGCAACGCGGCTTCCGACAAGGTGAGCGCCGACGGCTCCTTGTTGAAATAGGCGAGCGAGGCGGAGCGCACGCCTTCGAGATTGCCGCCCATCGGCGCCAGGGTCAGATAGATCGAAAGGATCTCATCTTTCGAATAGCGCTCTTCCAGCTGGAAAGCCCGCACCATCTGGAAGAACTTGTTGGCCAGACTGCGCGGCCGCGGCCCTTCGAGAAGGCGCGCCGTCTGCATCGTCAGCGTCGAGGCGCCGGACACGACATGCGCCCCGGCGCCGAAGTATTGCTTCGCAGCGCGCGCGACGGCGAGCAGGTCGACGCCGAAATGGCTGTCGAAGTGCTGATCCTCATACGCTTTGAGCAGCAGCAGATAGCGCGGACTGACATCGCGCACGCTGGTCTTCAGCCGCCAGAACCCATCCTTCGTCAGAAACGGCCGCAGCAGCTTGCCGTTCTTGTCGACGACTTCGGGCGACGCATTCACATACCGCGACATATCCGGCGGGTTCGCCGCATCGAGCGCGAGGAAGAACGCGATGACGCCGAACGCCGTGAAGCCCGCGATGATTCTTCTCCCCCTCCACTTGTTGGAGGGGGCGTGGCGCACCGCGTCAGCGGCGTGCCACGGGGGAGGATCGCGCCGCAAACCCAGTGGCGACGAAGAAGATTCTGCGGAGAGGTCCTCCCCCAAAATCATTCGCCGTGCGAATGATTTTGCCCCCTCCACCCAGTGGAGGGGGTATCTCATTTCACACTCATCGTCCCGAGCGTCGTGCGGGCCAGGACGCCTGGCGTGTACATGTCCTCCACCACGCCGGCCGGCATGATGTAGGTGCCGGGCACCGTCGTGCGCGCGATGTAGGCGACGCGGAACGTCGGCGGCACCACCGGCACCTTGGGATCGGGCGTGCTGCGATACTGCGAGCCGATGCTGAACGACGCGACATACCGGTCGTCACGCGAGTCCGTCATGTCGGTGCCGGTCAGCGTGCCAAGCCACGGATAGGGCTTATTGTCGTCGCCGGTGAGCAGTGTCTCGATCTCCAGACCCGCGGGCAACAGATCGATCACGCCCATCTGCCGGTAGTAGTTGTTGTCCATCTGCCCCGACAGCACGATCATCACGCGATCGTTCTGATGCAGCGCCGACATATCCGCCGGCTGACCAGACATCGTCCACACCGTCTTGGTCAGGGTCAGGCCGTTCGCCGTCGGTGGCAGTGCGGACGACGGCGTGCCCTGGATGGATGCGCTGCGCCACACCGAACCGCCACGGTTCTGCAGCGTGATGCCGGCAGTCAGCTGCGGCACGGTCGGTGACAGATGGATCGCTCCGCCGATCGGCTGCGCCGGTTTGCCATTGACCAGGATGTTGAGCGGGGCGCGCTGTTTCGTCAGCTCGTACGCCGCCCGCAGCATCCACGCTTTTTCCTGCGTGGTCGTGTCGTTGAGGCGCATGCTGTAGGTGTCGCCCAGCTTGAGCAGCGCCGGCACCAGTTCCGGCTCACCGCCCTCCACGACCAGAGCCGTCGAACCGGCAAGGTCTCGGATCAGCGAACCGTAATTGTCGACCGGATACTTCTCCGGATCCGCTGCCGCGAGGATGTCGCGGGCGCGGCCGAAGGCGAACGCCGCCCTACTCCTGTCGCCGGCCTGTGCTGCTGCCGCGCCGGTGAGCGCCGCAGAGATGCCAGTGTTCGTTTCCGGCATGCGGGTGTCGGCGAAGTAGCGTAGATCGGACAGGTTCACCTGGCCGGTGCGCGACAACACGTAGAACGCATAGGCGCGAACGTTGTCGTTGTTGGAGTCCGACGCAGCCGTGTTCTTCAGCCAGCCGGTGCCGCGGCGCAGCGCCTCGTTCGGAACGACGAAGCCTTTCGCCTTCGCCTGATAGAGGAAGTCGAGCGCAAAGACGCTGATCCACGGATCGGCATCGTTGCCCGCGCTCCACATCCCGAAGTTGCCCGCGTAGTTCTGCATGTCGAGCACGGTGTCGACGGCATCCTGTTCGCGGTCGTGGATCGATATGTCCTTCTTCAGATGCGCCAGATTCGCGAGATCGTTGAAGTAGAGCAGCGGCATCGCACGGCTGGTCGTCTGCTCGATGCAGCCATACGGGTAGCGGTCGAGCCAGCGCAGCAGTCCGGGCACGTCGTTGTACCCATGTGCCGACGAGACGTTGATCGCAACCGCGGCCGTGCTGGGCACGACGTTCGCGATCATCGCCCGGTCGGCCTTGATGCTCGCGCCAGCGGCGAAGACCTGGTTGTCGTCCGATGCCAGATCGAGCTGCGGTGCGCGCACCTCCATCTGCCAGGAGCGTGCAACGTTGAAGCCGCGCGGACCGGTGACCTTCAGCGAGACGGTGCCGACGCCAAGACCGGCGCCGTTGATCGCCAGCGGCTGCAGCACGCGCTGACCGACGCGCAGCGACTGGCGCACGACGATCTGCCCGTTCGGCACACTGATCGGTCCGCCCGCGGTGACGGTCGCGACGTACACGCCCGGTCCGCCCTCAACATTGTTCATGTTGAGCGCAGCCTGCGACCGGTCGCCCGGCGCCAGGAAGCGCGGCAGCACGATGTCGGCGACGACCGGATCGCGCACGGTGAGCGGACGGTCGGCATGGCCAAGCTTGTTGCCGCTCCACGCCACGACCATCAAGCGCAGTTCGCCGTTGAAGTCGGGGACGTCGAGTTTGACGTTGGCAATGCCACCCGGGCCGACCTGCACGATGCCGCTGAACAGCGCCACCGTCTTGGTCGGCACCACCGCCAGCGGACGGCCGCCGAAGCTGTCGCCGCCTTCGCGCATCGAGCCCACGGCAGCCTTCTCCGGATGGATCAGGCGGCCATAGTCGTCGCGCATGTTCACGCCAAGCCGGCGCTTGCCGAAGTAGTACGCGTTGGCGTCCGGCGACTTGAAGTCGGTAAGCTGCAGGATGCCTTCGTCGACCGCTGCGAGCGTGAGATACGCCGCCTCGCCGGAGTCGAGCCCTTTGATCGTCACCGGAATGGTGAGCGACTGGCGCGGCGTGATCTTGTTCGGTCCGCCGATCAGCGTTGTCAGTGTGCGCGCCGAGTTGTCGACACCCAGCCACGCCACGCCGATCGAACGCACCGGCTCATGTCCGGTGGAATCGTTCAGCGGGCGATAGTCGGTGACGAGCACATAGGCGCCCGCACCCCAATCGGCCGAGACCGGGATGGAGATCGACGCACCCTTGGCCGGGGCATCGATCAGCTTGGAGAAGAACACCTTGTCGCCTGCGACGACGACCAGCGCCTTGCCGTTCGCCGTCGGCTTGATGTCGACGCGCGCGGTCTCACCCGGCTTGTAGGCCGGCTTGTTGGCGGCCACCGGAATCCGGTCCGGACGATCGCCCGACGAGCTCGCGGCCCAACCGGAATAGAAGCGATAGCTGACGGCCGCGCCCGACTTGGGATCGGTGATGGTCAACCGGTAGGTGCCCCACGGCAGCGCCTGGCCCATCTTCACCGGCGCACCGGTGCCGATGTTCATCGAGCCGGAGGTTATCAACCGGTCGCGTGTGACCGACTGATACTTCCACTCGCTGTTCTCCTGATACCACTGATAGGTCGTGTTCTCCTTGACCCAGGAAAAGGTCAGGCCGTTCAGCGCGATGCGCTTGCCGTCGGCGTCGAGCGCAATCGCTTCGAATCCGGCGCGGGCATTCTCCGCAACCGAGCCGTATTCGAACTCCGGCCGCAGGCCCAGGACGACGTCATGCGTGCGCACCGGAATCTCGATCGACTTCGCGGTCGTGCGGCCACCCGGCTCGTGCATGTTGACCTTCACCATCGCCTTGAGCGGCAAGGTGGTGTCTGCCAGATCGCCGATCGAGCCGCTGACGTCGGTGACGCCCTGCGCATCGGAATCCGGCACGGTCAGCGTGACGACGACGTCCTCGAACGTGTCGTCCATACGGCCGAACTGATAGGCGCTGTACTCTTCGAACGGCGTCGGGTCGGCGACGATACGCGCCTCGCCGTCGCCGGAGAGGCCGGAGCCCGGCGCGCCATAGAGGAAGCGCGTCTCCGCCTTCACATGGAAGTCGCTGCTGGCATGCAGCACCTTGTCGACCGCCGTCAGCGTCACCTTCAGGCGCTGCGGCACGAAGTCGGCGACATCGAACTGCACGCGGCCGACCGGCTGGCCCTTCGGATCGATGTAGGCCGCAATCTGCCAGCGGCCATGCGGTGCGATGCGGTTGAGCGGCAACGCCCACGCGGCCGATCCGGCCGTCAGCTTGTTGCCGGGGATCGTGACACGCGACACTTCCATACCGTCAGGGCGCGTCGCGATCAGGGTCAGCGGTGCGCTGAGCGCCGCGCCGACGCGGTCGCGCAGCATCGCCGTCGCCTGCACCGTCTCGCCGGGGCGGTAGATGCCGCGCTCGGTATAGAGATACGCGTCCGTCGGGCCGGGTGTCGCACGGCCGCCGACACCGCGGTCGGTCAGGTCGAATGCCGGCCGCCGCAGGTCGAGGAACGAGAAGTCGCCGCCCGCGCCATAGGCCATCACGACAACCGGCTCATCGCCGCCTTTGCCGTTGAACAGGTTGGCGTTGAAGTCGGCGCGGCCGTCGGAATTTGTGGTGACGGCGGCCAGCTCGTTGTTGTTGCGCGCGACCAGGGTCAGCTTCACACCGGTCATCGGGCGGGCGTTGGCGTAGGAGCGCACGAACGCGGTCAGGCCGCTGCCGCCCTGGAAGGTGGTGATCGCCATGTCCGAGTCGATCACCCACTGCACCGCCATCTCGTCGGAATCGTATTCCGTGTCGTCGTCCGTCACCTTCTTCTTGGCGGCGTCGGTGGCGATCAGGACGTAGGCACCCGGCTTGCGATCCTTCAGGATCTTGTCGATCGGGATCAGCGTGACGACGCTGTCGTTCTTGATCGGGTTGGCGACATCCATAGTGCCTTGCCAGACGACGGAGCCCTGGTTGTCCTGCAGCTGTGTGGCGTCCCAGGAATAGAGCGTGGTCTGGTCGATGGTGCCGCTTTCGATCTGCGACAGCAGGCGGTCGCCGACCCGGATCACCTTCAGGCTGAGCTTGGCGATGTTGACCGTCGTAACCGGAACGCCTTCCGCGTTCTGGCGCGGCAGGATGATGCCGCCGGAGAAGCGGATCAGCGCCGGCTTGTCGCGCAGTTCGACTGGAACGGTCTCTTCTTCGGTCAGCTTGTCGCCGGCGGCGTCGGGGAGGCCCGCCTTCAGGGTCACATTATAGGTGCTGTTGAAGCTGAGCCCGGCCATGCAGAGACGCTCGCCCACCACATGAGTGGCGACCTTCGTCTCCGGGTCGATGGCGAAGTAGTCCTCGTAGTGCGTCTTGCCGCTGGCATCGAGGTCGCGGGTGAAGACGAGGCAGGCTTCGGCCTGCGCCTTGGTGGTGTCGATCTCCAGACGGCGGAACGCGAACTCCGGCGCCTCCGCCATCTGCGCGGGTGTCATCGTCGTGGTGACGGAGGAGAAGCCGCTGGCGATACGGTCCAGGATGCCTTCGGACGGTGTGCCGTCCGCATGCTTGCCGCCCGCCGCGTAGAGCACTGCGATCACCGCAACCACAGCTGCGACCACGCCGCCGCCAATCGCCAGATAGCGATTGTTCCGGAACCACTCCATGGAAATCCCCCTAAGTCGCGCAAACCGCTGTTCGCGCCGATTGCCAGACTACGCCCGCGCGTGAACCCCGGCAATTCGATGATGCAGATTCATAGCAGATGTTGGCGGCACTTTGGCATTCACGCGATCACAGCGCGCAAAGCGAAAATAATTTTGTCCGCACACGCATTGTGTGCAGCGCAACGTCAGCGCGGCGCGCGCGCTGCCTCGAACTTGCGCACGTCCGACGGCGACGCGCCATAGCGGCGGCGGAAGGCACGGTTGAAGTGGGAGATATCGCCGAAGCCACACGCGAACACGATTTCGCCTATGCTCCGGCAGGCTTCGCCGGGATTGGTGAGCATCAGGTAGACGCGGTTCAGCCGCTCGCGCTGGACGTGTTCGGAGAACGTCTGGCCGGTCTGTTCGAACAGGCGCTGCACCTGGCGGGGCGAGAGCGCGTGCTTGCGCGCCACATCGATCACCGAGAGGTTCGGGTTGGCGAGATTGGCGGTGATGTAGGATTTGATCGCACTGAGCCGCGCCGGACCGAGCGAGCGCTCCGACGCCTCCGCCGCGCCATCGCCGCTTGCCGACAAGGAGAGCGAGATCAGGTCATAGAGATGGCGCACCGCGAGGCCGCGCAGCTCCGGCGTCACCAGCGCCTGGCTGCCGTTCAGGGCGTAGGCGTAGTTGGTCAGAAGCTTGAGCGACTCGGTCTGCCGCGGGATGACCCGGGCGACCCGGTCGTAAGCATCCGGCAGGACATCTTTGAACGCCGTGCTGGGGAAACGCAGGCAGACGATCCGCCCGGTCTCCGCCCGGATGTAGGAGCCGAGTTCGGAGCAGGCCAAAAGCGCCGCCTCGCCGGGCGCCAGGGCGATCTCGCGCCGCGCCTGCCGGGTGAGAAAGCCACCTTCCAGATTCATCAGGAAGAAGAAGTCGTCATTGTCTTGCGCAACGATCTCCCGGGTCCGTTCGTGGCGGGACGGCGTGAACGTCCCCCAGCCCAGCCGCATGCCAGGCAGCGCCCGCATGTAGGCCTCGACCCGGAATGGATTTTCCTTCAGCTCGCCGACGTCGCTGTGGATCAGCTTGCGCGACAGGATTTCCCGCCACGCTTCAAGCCGGGTGCGCGCCGGCCACTCTTCGGTGGAGAAGCGCTGCAGTCGAAACTCGTAGGCAGGTGCAATCACCGGAAGGACTCCCGGCGTGACGCTGCGCAAAGCATATCTGTGACGATCCAGTGATCCATCTGCCCCGTCCCCTCGTACGGGATGCATATTTGAATACTGTGAAATTCTCGCCGTTCAACCGCGGCGGGCCAGAAAATCTGTGACCGCCATCACAATCCTAGCACCTTAACCCAAATTAGCCGCCGACGATGTCGCTTTTGGCCTAACGGTTCGTTTCAGGCCAAGAAAAGTGAACCTTCGCACACCTATTTTCCGCCGCAGAAACGGGCGTCCAAACGCCCGGAAAACATCCGCAGCCCATCGGCGCGGACACATGCGAGGCGGTTATGACGACATACATCGGCACTTCGGGCAACGACACGATCACGGGCTCGAGCAGCGACGACTTCTTCAACATGAACGATGGCGGCAACGACACCGTCAACGGCGGCGCCGGCAACGACATCTTCACCTTCGCCGGGACGCTGACGTCGGCCGACAAAATAAACGGCGGCACCGGCAGCGATAGTGTCATCCTGAGCGGCGACTACACCGCCGGCGTGACGTTCTCGTCAACGACGATGACCAATGTCGAAGAACTCGACCTCTTCGGCGCCACCAACAACTACAAGCTCACCCTGAACAACGCGACGATCGCCAGCGGCCAGACGCTACTCGTGAACGCCACCGGCCTGGACGCGAGCCACACGCTTTATCTGGACGCCACCGCCGATACGGATGCGTTTCTGACCGTCAACTCCGGTGCGGGCAACGACACACTCAAACTTCGCGCCGGTGGCCAGAAGATCACCTCCGGCGGCGGCAACGACACTATCACCCTGACCAGTTCCCTCGGCGGCGCGTGGGACAAGATCGACGCGGGCGCCGGTAACGACACGATCAGCATCGGTGCCATGCTGAACAACTCCGGCGAAGCGGTGAACGGCGGAATCGGCACAGACACCCTCACCATCGCGGGCGACTACTCCATCCAGCTTTCGCTGAACGCCACCTCGATCACCGGCATCGAGACGCTGAAGCTGACCGCGGGCAATTCCTATTATCTGCGGGAGCACGACGGAAACGTAGCTGCCGGTCAGACGCTGTTCGTCGACGGCAGCGCACTCGCGGTGGGTCAAACACTGACTTGGCTCGGTTTCAACGAAACCGATGGCAAGTACCGCCTGGACGGCGGCGCCGGCGACGACACCCTGACCGGCAGCACTGGCAACGACATTTTCAACGGCAATGGCGGCAACGACGTCATCAACACGGGGGCCGGTGACGATGTCGTCAACGGGGGTGACGGCAATGACACTGTCAACGTGGGCGCGTTCCTGCATGCAGCCCAGAAATTCGACGGCGGCACAGGCGCCAACACGCTCGCGCTCTATGGCGATACGACGGCTGTGCTCAACGCAACCACCATGAAGAACTTCAACAGCCTGACCATGGGCGGAGCGTTCAACTACAACATCACCCTGAACGACGCGAACGTCGCGGCCGGCAGTTCGCTCACGCTCAGCGACACAGCGGCCGACACCGCAGGGCACACGCTGAAGATCGATGCATCGGCAGAAACCGACGGCAACATAACAGTCAGCATCAGCGGCGCCGAGCAGTTCGACGTCACGACCGGCAAAGGCTTCGACCACGTCAATGTTCTCGGCACATTTCTGGCCAGCGACAAGATCAACGGCGGTACCGCCGCCGATTTCATCAACCTAAACGGCGGGACCGCGGGCCACATCGTGGCCACTGCAGCCACGTTTCAGAACATCGGGCAGATATCGTTCGACGGCAATTTCAGCAGCGACATTGCTTTTGACGACGGCAACGTCGGCGCCGGGAAGACTCTTTATGTCTACGACGGCATCAATATGACGGCCGCCAATACCCTGAAGCTTGACGGATCGGCTGAAACGGACGGTTCGTTCAACTTCCACTTGGACGGCGCGGAAAAGAAGATCGTCACAGGCGGCGCAATCTACGACGCGTTCTATCTGGACGGCTCCCTCAAGGCCACCGACTCTCTTGATGGCGGAGGCGGAACAACGGATTCTCTCATTCTGAACGGCGATTATTCATCCGGTCTAACGCTCGGCGCGAACACCATCAAGAACATCGAGTTAATCCAACTGATCGGCGGCCACAGCTATACGATCACGACCAATGACGGAAACGTCGCGGCCGGCGCGCAGTTGCAGATCGAGGAAGGTGGAAATCTTGCCACCGACGTCGTTATCTTCGATGGCTCCGCCGAAACAGACGGCTCCTTCAAATTCACCAGCGGCCTCAGCAGCGACACCCTGACCGGCGGCGCCGGCGCCGACTACTTCGGCACGGGTATGGGCAACGATACGCTCGAGGGGTTGGGTGGTGATGACCAGTTCAACTTCGGCCCGGGGGAGTTCACGTCGGCAGACAAGCTCGACGGTGGGCAAGGCATCGACACGCTGAGCCTGAGCGGCCAGTTCGCGCCACTCACATTCGGCGCCGCAACGATCCAGAACATCGAAACGATCAACCTGTTCAACGGCTCTTTCGCACTCGTTACCAACGACGCAAATGTGGCGGCCGGCCAGACTTTGACGGTTGCCGGGGGATCGTTGAGCGGGTTCTCCCTCACCTTTAATGGTTCGGCCGAAACGGATGGAAGCTTCAAGATCGTATCGGCGCTCGGCAACGACGATCTGACGGGTGGCGCGCAAGCCGATACGTTCATCACCGGTGTCGGCAGCGACGACGTGCACGGCGGCGGTGGCGATGACATTATCTATGGCAGCGGCCTCGATGCCACAGACACCTTCGATGGCGGCGCCGGCAACGACACCCTTTACTTCTTCACGACCTATAACGGGACCTTCGGCGCTTCGAGCCTGACGAGCATCGAAAGGATCAAAATCGAAAGTGGGTCGAACTACAGCTTCACCACGAACGACGGCAACGTCGCGGCTGGCGCCACCCTGACACTGGACGCCTCTAACCTCTCGGCCAATACACTGACGTTTGACGGTTCGGCCGAGCTGGACGGCAAGTTCGTGCTCACCGGCGGTTTGTCCGGCGATACCCTGAAAGGTGGCGCGGGCGATGACATCATCCAGGGTGGTGACGGCAACAACACGCTCAACGGCAACGGCGGCAACGACACGCTGTCGGTCGCGGGGTCGTGGACGAACACGCTCGATGGCGGCTCCGGCATCGACACGATCAACGGCGGAACCGGCACGAACTTCATTTTTGGCGGCGATGGCGATGACGTCATCGTCTCCAAAGGCAACGACTTTATCCAAAGCGGTAACGACAACGACGCCATCAACATCAGCGGCGCGCTAATCAGCACTGTCGATGGCGGCGCGGGCGACGACACGATCACCGCGGGCAACGCGCTCACCAGCGCCGACGTGATCGATGGCGGCGCGGGCAACGACACGCTTGCCCTGAGCGGCGACTATTCGAACCTGCTAAGCTTTAGTCCGGTGGGGCTGGCAAACGTCGAAACGATCAGCCTCAAAAGTAACAGCACCTATAACCTCAAGATCGCCGACGCGAACGTCGCAGCCGGACAGACCCTGACGGTCTCGATCAACGGCACCTCTGGAACGACGACCGTGAAGTTCGACGGCTCGGCGGAGTCGGACGGCTTCCTTTCGCTTCAGGGCGGCAACGGCGACGATGTCCTGATCGGCGGCGGCACCGACGACAGCTTTTCCCTCGGCCGTGGCGGCAACGACACCGCGAACGGTGGCGCCGGCAACGACACCTTCACCTTCGTCGCCGCCTTCACGGCGGCGGATACGGTGGATGGCGGAACCGGGACCGACACGCTGTCTCTCGCCGGCGACTACTCGGCGGGGCTGGTGTTCGCAGCGTCAACCATGGTCAACGTCGAAACGATCACGCTCAAATCGGGGACCAGCTACAACCTCACGACCGACAACGCGACGGTTGCCGCGGGCCAAACCCTGACTGTCACCGGCAGTGCGCTCGGCAGCGGCAACACGCTCATCTTCAACGGCGCAGCGGAGAAGGACGGCATGTTCTCGCTGAGCGGTGGTGCGGGCGACGATGTCCTGACCGGCGGCGCGAAGAACGACAACTTCGATCTGACCAAAGGTGGCAATGACACCGCTGTGGGCGGGGCCGGTGGTGACGACTTCCTCATGGGCGGCGCTCTTACCGCGTCCGATGCGCTGGACGGCGCGAGCGGCAACGACGCGATCTCGCTGTCCGGCGATTACTCGGCCGGGCTTGTCTTCAACGCCACCACCATCGCGCGGATCGAGGAAATCGATCTTGCCAAGGGCAACGGCTACAAGCTCACAACCAACGACGCGAATGTGGCCTCCGGCGCCACACTGACCGTCGATGGCCATCTGGTTGAAGCCACCTTCGCGATCGTCATCGACGGATCGGCCGAGACGGACGGCAAGTTCGTCATGATCAGCGGCGCGGGTGCCGACACCCTCATCGGCGGCGCAGGCAACGACACGCTGACGGGCGGAAAAGGTGCCGACACGCTCACTGGTAATGGTGGAGCCGATACCTTCGTCTACACGGGCGTTCTCGACTCCACGACGAAGACCTTCGACACCATCGTCGGCTTCGACGCGAACGCGGACCGCTTCGATCTCGACGTGTCCGTCACCGGTGTCGATGCAACAGTGGGTTCCGGCGCGTTGAGCAGCGCAACCTTCGACGCCGATCTCGCGGCGGTCATCGGTGCGGGGCAGCTCGGCTCCGGTCATGCCGTGCTGTTCACGGCGACCAGCGGTGGCCTCTCAGGGCACACCATGCTGATCGTCGATGCGAACGGCACGGCCGGGTATCAGGCGAGCGCCGACTACGTGTTCGATGTCACAGGCCTCGCGCATGCGGGCTCGCTCAACACCGCCGACTTCATCTAGCCGCCTGATGGCGGGCTGATCGCGAGATCAGCCCTGCCGCCAGTTGCCGTGGAAGCCGAAGGGCACGCGGCGCGGCAGGTGCGCAAGGCCGATCGGGCCTTTGGTGATATCGGTCGCATCGAACACCGCGAAGTCCGTCTTGTCGTCCGCGCCGCGATACACGGTTGCGACCAGCCAGCCATCGCCTTCCGGCGCATTTTCGCTGCGCGGCACAAACACCGGCTCGCCCGGCACGTCGCCGTCCGCGAACTGATAGTCGATGCGCTTGCCGGTCTTATGATCGAAGTGCGAGATCGCGTTGAACACGACCTTGCCGTCGTCACGCGTGTTCGCCGCGTAGTAGCCGTGGCGATACGAGAGACCGGCCCGGCGTTCGTCGAGGCGCGGGAATTCGCCGGCCATATCATCGAGCGGCGTGCGCTTGATCGTGTTGCTGTTGTCCGACAGATCGATCGTCCAGCGCACCAGCTTGGCCGACACGTTGCGCGGCGGCGAGCCATCCACCATCGGGAACAACGGCGCG
>DATAHD010000157.1:0-3439 GCA_036263395.1 Rhizomicrobium sp.
TGCGACGCGGATGCTGATGGAGGACGCGCGCATCGGCGACATCGCGTTCAACCCGGCCGACAAGTCGATCTGGGGTGTGCGCCGCATGAACGGCGTCGACACGCTGGTGCGCATTCGCGCCTCGCACGACGCGTGGAACCAGGTGGTGACCTTCACCTACGGCCACGCGCTCACCGATCTCGACATCTCGCCGGATGGCCAGCTGCTCGCCGCCTCGACGGCGGAAATCAACGGCGATCAGCGGCTAGAGGTCTACAGGATCAGCGACCTGTTGAACGGCAACGCCACGCCGGTCGCGTTCATGGCACTCGGCCAGTCCGGACCGGAAGGCGGCGCGTTCTCGCCGGACGGCAAATACCTCTACGCCACCGCCTATTACACCGGCGTCTCCAACGTCTATCGCCTCGAAATCGCGACCAACAAGGTCGAAGCGGTCAGCAACGCGGTCACCGGCTTCTTCCGTCCTGTGCCGATGCCGGACGGTTCGCTGATCGTCTACGAATACACCGGCCAGGGCTTTCAGCCGGTGCGTATCGATCCCAAGCCGCTCAACGATCTGGGCAACGTGAAATTCCTCGGCACCGAGATCGCCGACAAATATCCGATCGTGAAGAGCTGGGCTGTCGGTTCGCCGTCGAAGATCGACATCGACGGCATGATCACCGACAAGGGCATCTACGAGCCGCGCGACGAGATGCGCTACGACGGCAGCTACCCGATTGTCGAAGGCTACAAGGGCCACGTGGCGCTCGGCTGGCACTTCCAGATGGAAGACCCGCTTCTCTATAACCAGCTGCTCGCCAACGTCGCCTACTCGCCAGCCAACAACATCCACACCGGCGAGCAGTTCCACGCCGACATCAGCTACAGCACGCTCTATTGGAAGTTCACCTATTGGCACAACGACGCGAACTTCTACGACCTCTTCGGCCCGACCGATAACAGCCGCAAGGGCGATGCGGCCATCGCGAAGTATCACGAGGTGCTGATCTTCGATCCGCCGCGCCAGCTCGATCTGAGTGCGGAGGTTGGCTACTACAACGGCCTCGACGCCCTGCCCGGCGCGCAGAACGTCTCCGGCGGCGTCAGCAATCTCGTCAGCGGCAAGCTCGCCTTCGACTACACCAACATCGACAAATCGCTCGGCGCGGTGGATTACGAAGCCGGCTACCGCGCGAACCTGACGTTGCAGAACGACTACGGCCACCAGGTCTCCAACCCGAAGGTGCGCGCCGGCTTCGACTTCGGCTTCGCGCTGCCGTGGAAGCACTCCTCGCTCTGGCTTTACAGCTCCGCCGGCCTGTCGATGGGCGATCCATCGAACGTGCTCGACTACTATTACTTCGGCGCGTTCGGGAACAACTTCGTCGACGACGGCGAGGTGAAGCGCTATCGCAACTACGACAGCTTCCCCGGCTTCGACATCGACGGCATCAAGGGCCGCAGTTTCGGCAAGTCGGAAGCCGAGTGGAACCTGCCGCCGATCCGCTTCGAGGACGTCGGCGTTCCGGCCTTCTATCTCAGCTCGATCCGCAGCGCCGTCTTTGGTGGCATCATGGTCGCAGATGAAGGCCCGACAACCTCGGCGACGTATGAGAACATCGGCTTCCAGGTTGACTGGAATTTCACAATCGCGGTGCGATTGCCGATGACGCTGTCGGCGGGCTATGCAAAGGGCTTCGGCCCGGCAGCGGGCCGCCACGACGAGATCATGATCTCGCTGAAGATCCTCTAGCCGCAACAAGCAACGGCCATGTCAGTTCTGATCGAAGTGTTCATCGCATTCGTACCGGTGGCGGCCTTCCTCGCCATCATGCTCACCTTCGACAGCTACAAACTGGTCAGCGTGTACGAGACCGCGATCACCCTGTCCGCCGGTGCCGCGCTGTGTCTCGTCAGCTACTGGCTGAACGCCGCGGTGCTCAGCAGCACCGCACTCGATTTCCGCATCTACAGCGAATACCTCGCGCCGGTGGTGGAGGAGACGATCAAGGCCTCCGCCATCATGTGGTTGCTCGGCGTCAACCGCATCGGCTTTCGCATCGATGCCGCCATCATGGGCTTCGCCGTCGGCACCGGCTTCGCACTGGTGGAAAACCTCTACTACCTCTACGCCCTGCCCGAAGCGAATATCGGCGTGTGGATCGTACGCGGCTTCGGCACCGCCTTAATGCACGGCGGCGCGACGGCGCTGTTCGCCATCATCTCGCAGACGCTGTTCGAGAATTCGCTGCGCTTCAATCCGCTGCGCTACCTGCCCGGCCTCGCCGCCGCGATCGTGCTGCACATCGTCTACAACCACTTCTACGACGATCCGTTGATCGCCGCGGTGAGCGTTCTGGTGCTTCTGCCTGTCGGCCTGACACTGATGTTCCGCAAGGACGAGAACAAGGTCCATTCGTGGCTGCTCCACGACTACCAGTCGCACCTGCATCTGCTGGAAGAGATCAAGACCGGCCAGTACCGCAACAGCGAGGCCGGCCGTTTCATCGCCGCGATGGCGCGCCGCTTCAGCCCGCAGCACGCGGCGATGATGTTTGACTACATCCGCGTCCACACCGAACTCGCGCTCCGCGCCGACAAGCTCGACCTCGCCCGCGGTCAGGGGCAGCCGCTGCCGGTGGAACAATCGGACCGCGAAAATTTCCAGAAGCTGCACGGGTTGGAGCGCAGGATCGGCAGCACCGCGATGATGGCCCTGTGGCCGCACCTGCACTTCACCCGCAAGCAGCTCTGGGAGCTGAACGAGTTCGAGCAGGAAGTGAAACGCGCCTGACGCTGCTCAGTGCAGCTTCAATCCATCACCAGCACGACCTTCACGCATTCGCCGCGATGCTGCGCGGCAATCGCCTCGTTGATCTGACGGAACGGGAACGTCTTGATCATGCGGTCGAACGGCAGCCGCCCGGCGCGATAGTGCTCCATCAGCTCAACCAGGAACGTGTCCGCGTCACTGTCGCCTTCGATGATGCCCTTCACCGTGTGGCCGAACGTCATCAGCGTGCTCACATCGCCCGGCACCGGCGTGCCCGGCGGCGAGATGCCAACGATGCCGAACACGCCCTTCGGCGCCAGCGTTCCCATCACCGATTGCTGCAGCGCCGGAATGCCCGTCGTGTCGAACGCATAATCGACACCCATCGGCACAATCGCGCGCACCGCCGCCGCGAGATCGCCGGCGGCCGCCGGATCGATGGTGTGTGTCGCACCAAACTCCTCCGCCAGCGCGCGGCGCGTGGCGTGCGGCTCGACCACGATGATCGTCGAACAGCCCTGAATCTTGCCGCCCATGACGGCGCTCAAACCAACCGGCCCACCGCCGGTTATCAGCAACGCCGTCCCCGGCTTTGCCGCGAGCGAGCGCATCACACCGCCTGCGCCCGTCTGGATACCACACCCCAGCGGCCCCATCAGCTCGAGCGGCAGATCGTCCGGCACC
>DATAHD010000158.1:0-6444 GCA_036263395.1 Rhizomicrobium sp.
CCGATCCAGTTGATGGAGCAGGAAGTCGCTCACATGCCGGAGCACGCGTAAACACCAAGACGACATACGGCTACGAAGACGGTAAGCCGCGCAACGCGTTCGTCGTGCACGTCGAACCGAAAAGCCGCGCGCGCGGCGCCACGTTCGATCGCGACGCCGAAGGCCGCCTCGCCGAAGCTGTCGGCCTCACCGCCGCAATCCATCTCACTGTCATCGAGACGTTCATCGCACCGCTCGGCAAGCCGACACCGGCGACACTGATCGGCAGCGGCAAGGTCGAAGAGATCGCTGCCGCAGCGCGCGGTCTTGAGCCTGAGGTCATCGTCGTCAACGCGCACCTGTCGCCGGTGCAACAGCGCAACCTCGAGAAGGAGTGGAAGTCGAAGGTGCTCGATCGCACCGCGCTCATTCTCGAAATCTTCGGCGAACGCGCCCGCACCAAAGAGGGCACGCTGCAAGTCGAGCTCGCGCATCTGACGTATCAGCGCTCACGCCTCGTCAGATCATGGACTCACCTGGAGCGGCAGCGCGGCGGCTTCGGCTTCCTCGGCGGTCCCGGTGAAAGCCAGATCGAATCCGACCGCCGCCTGATCGGCGATCGCATCGTGCGGCTCAAGAAAGAGCTGGAGACCGTCAAGCGCACCCGCACCCTGCAGCGTCAGGCGCGTAAGCGTGTGCCGTTCCCGGTCGTGGCGCTCGTCGGCTACACCAACGCCGGCAAGTCGACCTTGTTCAACACCCTGACGAAATCGGAAGTCCTCGCGAAGGATCTGCTGTTCGCGACGCTCGATCCGACGATGCGCGGTCTTAAGCTGCCGTCGGCGCGCAAAGTAATCCTGTCCGACACTGTCGGTTTCATCTCCGACCTCCCCATCGAACTCGTCGCCGCCTTCCGCGCCACCTTGGAGGAGGTGCTCGAAGCCGACGTCATTGCCCACGTCCGCGACGCCGCGCATGACGAGACGGAGGCGCAGAAAGCCGACGTCCAGAAAGTCCTGCACGAACTCGGCGTCGGCGAGGACCGCCCGACTGTCGAAGTGCTGAACAAGATCGATCTGCTCGACGCGGAGTCGCGCGAAGTCATCGTCGAACATCCCGGCGACGCTGTCGCGATCAGCGCACTAACAGGGCAGGGCCTCGACGCCCTGCTGGCCCGCATCGACGAAATCCTCTCGTCGGCCAGCAGCGAGATGTCTCTGCTCCTCGATCCCGCCGACGGCGAAGGCCTAGCCTGGACCTACCGCCACGCCCAGGTTGTCGAGCGCAAAGACACCGAAGAAGGCACCCGCCTGACGCTCACCGTCGATCCCGCGGATATGGACAGGTTCGCAAACAGGTTCGGCGAGAAGTTCTCGGCGGCGTAATCCCCCACCAAGCGAAGCTTGGAGGGGGCTGAGCGAAGCGAAGGGGGCGGGCTTACGCGGCAAAGCCGCGTTGGTATCCATCGGAGCTGACCGAGCGAGTTCTCACTCAGATACCACTGCGATAAACCTCGCGTCCATTGAGCATCGTGAGAAGCACGCGAGCGGTGCGCAGATCGCCGCTTTTCACCTGAAACAGATTCCTGTCCAACACGATGAGATCGGCCGCTTTGCCGACGGCCTGCGTGCCGTCGTTTCGGTCTTCGCCGGCAACCCACGCCGCATCGCGCGTGTATGCCGCCAGCATCGCGGCGAGCGTCATCCGTTGATCCGGTTGCCGCGCCGGTTTGCTGCCGTCCAGCGGCTGCCGAGTGATCGCCGCCTGAATGGCCTCAAGCGGATTGATCGACGTCGATGGCCAATCGCTGCTGGCCACGATGCGCGCGTGAGCCGCCGCGATGCGAGCAATCGGATACAGCGACTGCCGTAGGCGAGGTGTCAAAGCGTGATCGGTGCCCGCCGTCGCCGGATCGTCCGCCTGAAACCACAGCGGCTGAAAATTCGCGGTGACACCCAGCTGAGCAAACCGCGGCACATCCGCCGGATCGACCAGCGCAAGATGCGCCAACTGATGCCGCCGGTCGCGCGGTCCATTCGCACGCTCCGCCCTGGCGATGGCGTCCAACCCATGGCGAACCGCCGCGTCGCCCATCGCATGCATGTGGATCATGAACCCTGCACGATCGAGCCGCTGCACCAACACATCGAGCCGGGCAGGGCTGACCAGCATCGCGCCGCGCGAACCGGGCAGGTCGGCATAGTCTGCCAGCACCGCTGCGGTGTGCATCTCGATCTCGCCGTCGAGGAATATCTTGGCCGCGTCGGCGTTGAACATCGGACCACGCACCCGGTCACGCAGCGCGATCATCGCCGGTATCTGCTCAACACCGCGCGCCGTATCGACGTTCTGCGCCCCGACCACCCGCAAGGTCAGAGCGCCCGCGCGATCGGCGGCGTGATACGCTTCTGCCATCGCCGGCGTGATGCTCGCGTCGAACACCGACACCACGCCGAACCGATTGGCCATCGCGCTCCACGCCGCGAACGCCGCGCGATACTCCGCACTGCTCGGCACCGGGCGTGCCGCACGAACCCGGTCGAGCGCATCGCCCGTGACAACACCGGTGGCGACACGCGTCTTCGCATCGCGCTCCAACCCCGTCACCTGCGCCGCCCTGGGATCGATCCCCGCCGCGCGCAAAGCTTTCGTGTTCACCCACGCCGTGAACCCGTCCTGTGTCGCGACGAACGCCGGCTTGTCCGGCACCAGCGCATCGAGCCGCGCCAGATCGGCCGGCGCCGTGCGCGGCACCCATCCGCTCGCGATCAGCCATTGCTCGTTCCGCCGTTCGCGATCGCACGCCTTCAATGCGCCCGTCACCTGCGCTGAGTTTCCGGCAACGCGACAGCGCAGCAACTGCATCCCACTGCTCATCGGATGCGCGTGCGCGTCGTGAAAACCGGGCATCACAAAGCGTCCGCCCAGATCGATCACTTTGGTATGCGGTCCACGAAAACCATCGACATCTTTGCCAAGCGAAACGATGCGGCCCTTGCGGATGGCCATCGCATCCGCCCACGGCCTCGCCGGATCCATCGTTGCGATCGTGCCGTGGACGAAGATCGTGTCGGCAGGCTCGCTCGCCATCGCCGCGCCGCCGACAAACAAGCCGCTGACAACACAAACAGCGGCAATCGTCAGCCGACCAATCAGACTCATGCGTGAATCTCTTAGGGACGTCGGGACATCAACATTGCCCGCACCTTGCACAAAGATTTCGACCAGCGAACACGAAAGTTCCCCGATCGCAATGGAAATGCCCAAGGTCTAGTCACCATTAACATCCTGTCATATCGTGCCCATACAGTTGACGGCGTAAACGCCGCGCCCCGGAGGAGAGTATCGTGACAGGATTGAAGGCTGCCGTGCTGGTGGCAGGTTCGCTATTGGCCGCAACACTGTCGATCGGCGTTGCACACGCGGCCCTCGTCGTCGGCAACGCCGCAACACAGAACGTCACCTGCACCGACGGTGTCTGCACCGCGACGGCGCCGGACGCTGTGCTCAACATCGGCGAACTCAATGCCCTGCTTGCCGCCATGTCGGTGCGCGTGGTGGCCGGGGAGGCAGCGCAGGACATCTCGCTCGACACCAACGTGTCATGGGCGACGGGCAGCGCGCTCATCCTCGACGCCTTCCACGGCATCATGGTCCGCAAGACCATCATGCCGGGCAAGGGCGGTCTGCAGATCGTCACCAACAACGGCGGCAAGGGTGGCTCGTTGTCCTTCGACCAGAGCGGCCATGTCGTCATCAAGAAACTCGCAGCCCCGCTCCTGATCGAGGGCAAGCCTTACATCCTCGCGACGTCGATCGCGCAACTCGCCGCCAACATCGCGGCCAGCCCCAAGGGCTACCACGCCCTCGTCAACGACTACGACGCGGCCGCCGACAGCAGCTACATGCAGGCGCCGATCCAGACCGTGTTCCGCGGCACCTTCGAGGGCCTCGGCAACACCGTGTCGAACCTCGGCTACTTCGGCAGCCACGACCAGCAGGTCGGCTTCTTCGCCACGATCGAGCGCAAGGGCACCGTCCGCAATCTCCGTCTACGGAACATCAACCTCTGGAGCGTCCAGAACTTCTTCTCGATGGTCGGAGGCATCGCCGGCTACAGCTCCGGCCACATCACCCAGTGTTCGGTCACCGGCAAGATCCGCGGCGATTTCCGCATCACGGGCGGCGGCATCGTCGGTCTGAACTATGGTGACGTCGACAACTCCTGGGCCGACGTCGAAGTTGCCGGCGCTGTGCTGGGCGAAGTTGGCGGCCTGATCGGCAACTCCCACGGCCATGTTTCCAATGTCTACGCGACAGGCCGAGTCATCACCGGCGACAAGTCTTATGCCGGCGGTCTGATCGGCTACTTCATCGGCAAGAAGCTCAGCGCCGCCTATTCGACGGGCCGCGTGTCTGCCGGCGCCGAGTCCAACGTCGGCGGCTTCGTCGGCATCAACCAGGTCCAGTTCTCGGACGGCAAGGTCGCCAACACCTACTGGGATGTCGTCCAGAGCCAGACCTCGCGGGCCACCGGCCCCGGCGCCTCGGCCGGCATCACCGGCCGCACGACGGACGAACTGCGCGCCGGCCTGCCGAAGGGTTTCAGCCCGGCGCTCTGGGGACAGAAGGCCAACACCAACAACGGCCTGCCGTATCTGCTTACGACGCGCCCCTGACGGGCGTCAGTCGTCGCGCTTTGCCGCCTGCCAAAGGGCTTCCATCTCGTCGAGCGACGCCTCGGCCGTGGAACGTCCTTGGGCGGCAAGAGCGCCCTCTATCGACCTGAACCGCTTGATGAATTTGGCATTGGTCCGGCGCAGCGCCGCCTCCGGCTCGACCTTCAGATGCCGCGCCAGATTGGCGACGACGAACAGCACATCGCCGATCTCGTCCTCGATTTTGTCCTGATCGCCGCTCGCCGCGGCTTCCACCACCTCGGCGGCTTCTTCGGCCAGCTTGTCCAGCACCTTCGACGCATTATCCCAATCGAATCCGACACTTGCGGCGCGCTTTTGAAGCTTCACGGCGCGCAGCAGCGCGGGCAGGGCGGCCGGCACGTCGTCCAGCAGTCCTGTCTGCGCCTTCCCGGCGCGCTCCCGCTTCTTGTGCTCGTCCCACGCGATGGTCTGCTCCGCAGCCGATCCGACAGCCGCGCCGTCGCCGAACACATGCGGATGCCGACGCACCATTTTGGCGGTAATTGCACTGACAACATCGCCGAAATCAAAGTGTCCCGCCTCCTCGGCCATCCGCGCGTGATAGACAACCTGCAGCAGCAGATCGCCCAATTCGTCCTTCAGCCCGTCGAAATCCTGGGCCTCGATCGCCCCGGCAACCTCGTAAGCCTCCTCGATCGTGTACGGCGCAATGGTTTCGAACGTCTGCTCGATATCCCACGGACAGCCGCCGTCCGGATCGCGCAAGCGGCGCATGATCTCAAGAAGCGTCCCGATCTCTTTGGAAGGCTTGATGTTTTCCATGCCAGGCTTTCGGGAAGAGGTGCGTGGAGAGCAGGGCGAAGCTGTCTGTGTCCAATACCACGCAGGACGGCGTCGTCAGACGGCCCCAGAAGTCAAAACTGTTGATCGCGTTGTGCCGCGCCACCAGCAAGGTCAGCACCGTCCCGTGTGTCACGACCGCCGCCGTACCGTCGGCCTCGGCCACCATAGCCCGGACCGCCGGTTCAAACCGAGCCAGCGCCGCATCGGCCGTCTCGGTCCCCATGACCAGATCCGCCGGCCGCGCGAAGAAGTCAGCGAGTGTCCGGCGCATCTCACCCGCCGGCAGGAAGCCAAGCCCGGTCCGGTCGTTCTCCTGCAGTCCGGCACGCGGCGCGACGGGCAGGGCAAGTTCCACCCCAACCAGCGCCGCCGTCTCCAGCGCCTTGGGCTCCAGGCTACTGTACAGTCGGCCGACGCCTTCGGCCTGCAGGACACCCGACACCCAGCTGCACCTCCGGCGTCCATCATCCGACAACACCCACCGCGGCGACGGCACATCGGCGTCCAGCACCGGCATCGAGTGCTTCACGAAACCAGCTTGCCCATACCGTCTGTCTAACACCTCGGGCGAAAGCAGGCCCGCCCGCCGTAGCTCGCAGCGGAGGGGGGGTGAGGGGAGGCAAGGCCACCGGTCCCACAGCCCCCAACCCTCATTCCATTTTTCGTATAAGCAATATTATGGGAAATATGATTACCCATAACCCGATATATCAGGCATCCGGGCTCATCAAAATCGGGTCATCCGGTGGCGCTTTGAAGCCCTCGGGGTCCTGTTTGTAGCCCTTCGACCGCATGCACGGGACGTAGGTGCTCTCCGGCTCGATGTCGGCTGACTGTTTGACGTTCCCGAAGACCGAGCCGCGCGAGACGGTGCTGCGGGCGTACAGCACACAGGCATGCCGGTCGGCCACGAACTGGTCATAGCCGACGCCGGCCCGGTACCAGCTGACTTCCGGCACCG
>DATAHD010000159.1:0-2418 GCA_036263395.1 Rhizomicrobium sp.
ACGCCCAACCGTCAGTTCAAAGCTGACCCGCGCATGATCGCGGGTGCGGAGGGCATGTACTACATCGATGACAGCGGGCGAAAACTGCTCGATGCCTGCGCTGGTCTGTGGTGCTGCAACGCCGGTCATGGCCGCAAACCGATCACCGAAGCGATTCAGAAGGCGGCAGCGGGGCTCGATTTCGCGCCGACGTTCCAGTTCTCCCATCCTGCCGCGTTCGAGCTGTCACAACGCATCGCGGCGATGGCGCCGGAAGGTCTTGATCACGTCTTCTATGTGAACTCCGGCTCCGAAGCCGCCGACACCGCGCTGAAGATCGCGCGTGCGTACTTCCAGAAGATCGGGCAGGGCGGCCGCTTTCGCCTGATCGGGCGGGAGAAGGGCTATCACGGTGTAAACTTCGGCGGCATTTCCGTCGGCGGCATCGGCAACAACCGCAAGCCGTACGGTCCGCTCGTTCCCGGCACCGACGATCATCTGCCGCTGCCGTATGACGCAAAGACCATGCGCTTCACCCGCGGTGAGCCCGAGCAGGGCGCCCACTATGCCGATGCGCTCGAAGGCCACGTCGCGCTTCATGGTGCGGAGACGATTGCAGCGGTGATTGTCGAACCGTTTGCCGGGTCTGCTGGTGTGTTCGCGTCGCCGAAGGATTACCTCAGGCGCCTGCGTGCGGTATGCGACAAGTACGGCATCCTTCTCATTTTCGACGAAGTGATCACCGGCTTCGGTCGTCTGGGCAGCGCGTTCGCAGCCGAGCGTTATGGCGTGACGCCGGACATCATCACCTTTGCCAAAGGGGTGACGAATGGCGCGGTGCCGATGGGTGGTGCGATCGTTTCGGACAGAGTCCACGACGCGTTCATGACCGGACCGGAGCATGCCATCGAGCTGTTCCACGGCAACACGTATTCCGCTCATCCGCTCGCCTGCGCTGCCGGTCTTGCGACGCTGGATCTCTATCGCGATGAAGGCCTGTTCGAGCGCGTGAAAAAACTTGAGCCCGTGTTCGAAGAGGCGGTGCACAGCCTGAAGGGCGCGCCGTTCGTCGCCGATATCCGCAACGTCGGCCTCGCCGCAGGTATCGAGCTGGAGCCGGAGGCCAATGCGCCCGGCCGCCGCGGTGGCAAAGCGATCAAGCTCGCCTTTGCGGAGCAGGACATGGTCATCCGCGTCGGTGGCGACACCATTGCGATTTCGCCACCTTTCATCATCAGCGAAGACCAGATCGCCCAGATGGTGGACGGCATCCGCAAGGTTCTCGAGAAGCTCGACTGATGCAGCTTCTTCTCAACGCCTTTGTTCTCTTCACCCATGGCGCGCAGCCTGACGGTCAATCGCGCCGGTCTCTTCCCCCTCAGTGAGGTCTGTCATGCGCATTGGCGTCCCGAAGGAAATCAAGAACCACGAATACCGCGTCGGTATGATCCCTGCGGCGGTCCGCGAGCTCACGGCGCGTGGCCACGAGGTCTATGTCGAGACCATGGCCGGTGAGGCCATCGGCCTGCACGACGAAAACTACACCCGCGTCGGCGCCAAAGTTCTTCCAACTGCCGACGATGTCTTCGCGACCGCTGATATGATCGTGAAGGTGAAGGAACCGCAGGCTGCGGAAATCAAGCGCCTTCGTCCCGGTCAGACGCTCTTCACCTACCTCCATCTCGCCCCCGACCCGGAGCAGACGAAGGGCCTGCTCGACAGCGGCGCAATCTGCATCGCGTATGAAACTGTTACGGACAATCGTGGTGGCCTCCCGCTGCTCGCGCCGATGAGCGAAGTCGCCGGCCGCATGTCGATCCAGGCCGGTGCACATAGCCTCGAAATCGCCCAAGGCGGCCGAGGCCAGCTCCTCGGCGGTGTGCCGGGCGTTCCGGCGGCGAAGGTCGTCGTGCTGGGCGGCGGCGTCGTCGGTACCAATGCTGCGCGTATGGCGATGGGCATGGAAGCGCATGTCATCATCCTCGACGTTTCGCTGAACCGCCTCAAAGAACTCGACGAGCAGTTCGGCTCGCGCATGCACACGCTCTACTCAACCATCGACTCGATCGAAGAGCAGGTCGTCAGTGCCGACCTCGTCATTGGCGGCGTGCTCCTCCCGGGTGCCGCAGCACCGAAGCTGATCACCAAGAAGATGGTCTCGATGATGAAGAAAGGCTCCGTCATCGTCGATGTCGCGATCGACCAGGGCGGCTGCGCCGAAACCAGCCACGCGACCACACACGCCGATCCGACCTACGTGGTCGATGGCGTCGTCCACTACGCAGTGGCCAACATGCCCGGCGGCGTCGCCCGCACCTCCACCTTCGCCCTGAACAACGCGACCCTGCCGTTTACGATCGCACTGGCAGAGCAGGGACCGGAAAAGGCGATGAAGGCCAACAAGCACCTGCTCGCCGGCCTCAACGTCTACAAGGGCAC
>DATAHD010000160.1:0-2592 GCA_036263395.1 Rhizomicrobium sp.
TACGCTGCGCTCCGCTCCGCTCCGCTCCGCTCCGCTCGCCGGGGATGACAGTTGTGTTGGATTGGGGAGTGAAACTCACCTCCACGCGTTATAAGTAACCACCATGACCGACCGCCTCCGCATCGCTCTCGCCCAGCTCAATCCCACCATGGGCGACATCGTGGGTAACCGCCAGAAAGCCCGCGCCGCTCGCGCCGAAGCCGCGGCGCAGAAGGCCGACGTCATCCTGTTCCCCGAGCTCTTCATCGTCGGCTACCCGCCCGAAGATCTCGTGCTGAAGCCCGCGCTGCAGGAAGACGCCCGCGAAGCCATTGAGGCGCTGGCGAAGGACACCGCTGACGGCGGCCCCGCCATGCTGATCGGCGCACCGTGGGTCGAAGACGGCAAGCTCTACAACGCCTGCCTCCTGCTCGACGGCGGCCAGATCGCTGGTAAGACGTTCAAGCACGATCTGCCGAACTACGGCGTGTTCGATGAGAAGCGCGTCTTCGCCGTCGGCCCGATGCCGGGGCCGTTCAACATCCGCGGCGTGCGCATCGGCGTACCGATCTGCGAAGACATCTGGACCCCCGACGTCGTCGAATGCCTCAGCGAAACCGGCGGCGAGATCCTGCTGGTCCCCAACGGATCGCCGTTCGAGGCAGGCAAGGAAGACGTTCGCGTCAATCTGATTGCCGCGCGCGTGAAGGAAAGCGGCCTGCCGCTGATCTATCTCAACCAGGTCGGCGGTCAGGATGAGCTCGTGTTCGACGGCGCCTCCATCGTCTGCAATGCCGACGGCCGCATCGCGGTCTCGCTGCCCGGCTGGCAAGAGAAGATCGTGGTCACCGACTGGATGCGCGACGCGAACGGCGTGTGGACCTGCGCCGAAGGCGACAAGTGTGCCGCCGAAGAGCGTTGCAGCACCGTCTACCACGCGATGATGCTGGGTCTGCGCGACTACGTGAACAAGAACCGTTTCCCCGGCGTGGTGCTCGGCCTCTCCGGCGGCATCGACAGCGCGATCAGCGCGGCTGTTGCGGTCGATGCACTCGGCGCCGACCGCGTGCGCTGCGTGATGATGCCGTCGCGCTACACCTCGCAGGACAGCCTCGATGATGCGGAGGAATGCGCCAAGCTTCTCGGCGTGCACTACGAAAGCGTCCCCATTGGCGGCACCGTCGATGCCTTGACCGAAGCGCTCCGGCCCGCCTTCACCGGCAAGAACAGCGACACCACCGAAGAGAACCTCCAGTCGCGCACCCGTGGCGTCATCCTGATGGCGATCTCCAACAAGTTCGGCCCGATGGTGCTCACCACCGGCAACAAGAGCGAGATGAGCGTCGGCTACGCCACGCTCTATGGCGACATGTGCGGCGGCTACAACGTGCTGAAGGACGTCTACAAGACGGAGGTCTTCCGGCTCTGCCATTGGCGTAACCAGAATACGCCGCGCAATGCGATGGGGCCGGAGGGCAGGGTGATCCCCGAACGCATCATCACCAAGCCGCCGAGCGCTGAGCTGCGCGACAATCAGAAGGACGAGGACAGCCTCCCGCCTTACGAGATTCTCGACGGCATCCTCGAATGCCTCGTCGAAGACGAGATGACGTTCGAAGCCACCTGCGCCAAAGGCTATCACCCGGCAACGGTGAAGCGCATCGAACAGCTGCTCTACGTCAGCGAATACAAACGCCGTCAGGCCCCGCCGGGGGTAAAGATCAGCCGCAAAAACTTCGGCCGCGACCGCCGTTACCCGGTCACCAACGCGTTCCGCGATGCACGAGATATGTAGCGCGCGATGACCATCGTCCGCTTCGCTCCATCACCCACCGGCTTGCTGCACGTCGGCAACGCGCGCACGGCTGTGCTCAACTGGCTCTACGCGAAGAAAACCGGTGGCAAGTTCTTTCTGCGCATCGACGACACGGACATCGCGCGCAGCACGAAGGAATTCGAGGCCGCGATCCTCGAAGACATGGCGTGGCTCGGCCTCAGCCACGACATCTTCGCCCGCCAGACGGAGCGCGCCGCGCAGCACCACGCCGCGGCGGAAAAACTCAAAGCCAGCGGCCACCTCTATCCGGCCTATGAAACCGCCGACGAACTCGACCGCCGCCGCAAGCGTCAGCTCGCCGCGCGCAAAGCCCCCGTCTACGACCGCGCCGCGCTGAAGCTCACGGAAGAAGATCGTGCCAAGCTCGAAGCGGAGGGCCGCAGGCCGCATTGGCGTTTCAAGCTCAGTCAGTCGAAGGTGAAGTGGCACGACGCCATCCGCGGCGATGTCGAGATCGACACCGCGCATCTTTCCGATCCGGTGCTGATCCGCGAAGACGGCAGCTTCCTCTACACGCTGCCCTCGGTGGTCGACGACATCGACTATGCCATCACGCACATTATCCGCGGCGAAGATCACGTCACCAACACCGCCGCGCAGATCGAAATCTTCGCCGCGCTTGGCGCCTCGATCCCGGCCTTCGGCCACTTCCCGCTGCTCGTCGGCGCCGGTGGCGAAGCGCTCTCGAAACGCCTCGGCTCTCTCTCGCTGCGCAGTCTGCGCGAAGAGGGCATCGAACCGCTCGCCTTCGATTGCTACATCGCCAAGACGGGCAC
>DATAHD010000161.1:0-5356 GCA_036263395.1 Rhizomicrobium sp.
GGTTGCTCTATGTGCCGGTGAGCGATGTCGATGCCGGCAAGATGAGCGGGCCGGGCAAGGCGCGCGCGGGGCTTTATGCGTATGACATCGCGACGGGCGAGTTGCGCTGGTCGCATCTGCGCTCGCCGCGCTGTGCGGACCGTACCTGTTCGCCGGGACTGTCGGCGGCGATCATCGCGGGGCCGGATCTGGTGTTCGCTGGAAGCCTGGACGGCAAGCTCGAGGCGTATGACGCGCAGAGCGGCAAAATGCTGTGGAGTTACGACAGCTGGCGCGACTACGCGAACACCGTGAACGGTGTGGCGGCGCATGGCGGGGCGTTCGATGCGCATGGGCCGCTGATCGCGGGCGATCAGATGATGGTGTCGTCGGGCTATAACAGTTTCGGTGAGAAAGGCGGCAACGCCTTCCTTGTGTTCGAACTGGCGCCGGAGGCGAAGCCATGAGCGCGCCGATGCTTCCGCTTGCCGGGCGTGGCCGGCGGTTCGTGGCGACACTGATCGACATGGTGCTGGTGCCGGCGCTCGCGATCTTCATCATGATGGTGACGGGCGTCTTGGAGCACGCGGAGGACTGGACATCGGAGGCGATGCCGATCCTGCGCATGGTGCTGCTGGGGCTCGCGAGCTACGTGCTGCTGAACCTGTACCTGCTGTGGACGCGTGGGCAGACGGTCGGCAAGGCGGCGATGGGCATTGCGATCGTGCGCGCGGGCACCGGCGAGCGCGCGGCGCTGTGGCGGCTGATCGTGCGCGGGCTGTTCTTTCCGACGCTGTATCTGATCGTGCTGATCCCGTATATCGCGCTGATCCCGGTGGTGGATCAGGCGCTGGCGTTCCGTAAGGATCGCCGCACGGTGCACGACTGGGTGAGCGGGACGCAGGTGGTGCGGCGGTAACTCTTCTCAACAAACATCACTTGTCATCCCGGCCGCAGTGGAGCGGAGCGCAACGAAGGGCCGGGATCCATTGTGCCGGCGCTTCTAAGTCCAGAGCTTGCTCAGGAATGGGTCCCGGACTCGCGCTACGCGCGATCCGGGATGACAAGCTGTTTTGTGGTTGGCTGAGGCGCCCTACCCTTCCGTCTTCATCCACATTTTCATCACCTCGTCGTGCGGCGGGGCGGGGGCGTTGTCGTCGACGAAGCCGGGGAAAGTGCGCATGTAGGTGAGGAATTTGGGGCTGAGGCCTTCGCTGGCGAGGAAGTCGGGCGGGACCGGGAGTGCGGGCGACGTGTAGTGCGCATCGCGGCGGACACGTTCCGGGAAATCGTGGCGCAGGATCGCGGCGCGGCCGATGAGGACGTAGTCACAGCCGGCGTCAATCACCTTCACCGCATCTTCCGCGTTGCGGATCTTGCCGGCGACGCCGAGGCGGACGTTGCCGCGCGGCAGTTCGGTGAAGATCTGCATCAGCGAGCGGCCTTTGAAGGCTTCGTCGCTTGCTTCGATCGTGTAGTCCCACAGCGACATGTCGAGATAATCGATCTTGCCTTCGCGCAGCACCTGAGCGGCGACGTCGCGGATTTCCGGCAGCTTGACGCCAAAGCGTTCCGGCGAGAGGCGCAGGCCGAGCTGGAAGTCGGGGCGGCAGGTGGCGCGGATGCCGTCGATGATCTCGAAGATAATGCGGGCGCGGTTTTCGAGGCTGCCGCCATAGCGATCCTCGCGGCGATTGAGTTTCGGCGAGAGGAATTCGAGCAGGATGTAACCGTGCGCGCCGTGCAGCTCGACACCGTCGAAGCCGGCCTTCTCTGCCCGCTTGGCGGCGGCGATGAAATCGTCGCGCAACTGTTCGACTTCGGCGAGGGTGAGGCCGCGGGCGCCGGTGTCCGGATCGTCCGACGGGCAGACGGCTTCGCCGACAAGCTCCTTCGGCGAGCGGTTGCCGGCGTGATGCAGCTGCACCGACGAGACGGAGCCGTTCTTTTTGATTTCGGCGGCAAGGCGCGTGAGGCCCGCGATATGCTCATCGCCGAAGATGCCTAGCTGACCTGGGAAGCCCTGCCCGCGCGCCTGGACGTGCGCGGCGCAGGTCATGGTGAGACCGAAGCCGCCTTTGGCGCGCAGGGTCAGCCAGTTGAACTCCTCATCGGAGAGAACGCCGTTGTCGTGGCTCTGCGTGTTGGTGAGCGGCGCGAGCATGAAGCGGTTCTTCATCGCCGGGCCGCGCGTCATGGTGAGCGGCTCGAACAGTTTGGCGGTGGACATGGCGACTCCGATGGTTGGCTGGTTCCGTATCTATTGTTGACAATGATCGTTGTCAACTACGCAGGCGGTGGCGTAGAATGGGGTCATGCCCAACGCGCTGACCCGCAACTATCTCGGCTCGACGCCGGAAGAACGCCAGCTGCAGCGCCGTGAAACGCTGATCAAGGCAGGCTGCGATGTCTACGCGGCGCGCGGTTATCGTAATGCGACGGTGAAGGCGATCTGCGAGCAGGCGGGGCTGACCGAGCGCTATTTCTACGAAAGCTTTGCGAACAACGAGGCGCTGTTCCTGGCGCTGTTCACGAAGGTGACGGGTGAGATGCTGGACGCGGTGCGCGCGGCGGGCGATGCGGTGAAGGGGCCGCCGGAGAAGAAGGCGCGCGCGATCCTCGACGCGTATTATCGCGGCCTTGAGGCGAAGCCCGCGCCGGCACGGATGTTTGTGATCGAGGCATCGGATGTGAGCCCGGCGGCGCATGACATCTCGCGGCAGACGTTCGAACGGCTGACCGATCTTTTGGTCGAAGCATGGCGCGGCACCTCCGCGAAGATCGATCCGGTGGTGCGCACCGGCGTGGCGGGCGCGATCGTGCATATCGCGCGCGAGTGGATCTGCGGCGAATTCGCGAAACCTGTAAAGGCGGTAGTGGACGGCGCGCTGCGGGTGTCGGCGGTGTTGAGCGTCGAACGGCGAACGTGAATCGATGGACGCGCCGATCTATCTACACTTGAAACCGGGCGATGCCCCGCCGCAGTTGGACAGCTTCGTGCCCTTCAAGGCCGTGGTGGTAGTCGAGAGCGACGTGACGCCGGAATGGCAGGCGGAGATCAGTGCCTGGCTCGTTCAAAGCGGGTGCCGGTATATGAGTGCGTGGGGAAACAACTGCAGCGGTTGGGACGACAGCGTCGACTGGGCGGCCCTGGAGATGTTCGACTTCGGGGACATTCCCCTGGACGGCTTCGTGATGACGAGCTTGCATGAAAACGCTTCGCTGGAGGAGACGTTCTGGTTTTGCGGACACAACGCGCATCACCCGTCTCTGGACCTGAGGGCGACGTATATCGTCCATATTGCGCAAGAGGCCCGAGAGTCCGAGTTAAGCGCATTGTTCCTCGCCGCACAGGTCTAGTCATCGCGGCAGGTGTTGGCCCGACGTCTGCGTTGCGATAAGAAATGCGGATGTACGCCAAAGCGACCACGGCGACGTTTCCGAAACTGCGCCCCGCGCGCACGGTCGCGGAGAAGATGATCAAGGTCGATCACGCCGGCGAGAACGGCGCGGTGAATATCTACAGGGCGCAGCGGCTGGTGGCGCAGGTGAGAGCGCCGTCATTGTGCGGGCAGCTCGCCGAATTCCAGCAGCACGAAGAATCGCATCGGCGGATATTCGCGGCGCATCTGGAGAAGATCGGCGTCCGGCGCTGCGTCAGCTATCACCTGAGTGCAGTGGGTGGGTACGCGCTGGGATTCGTGACTGGGCTCATCGGGCCATCGGCCATCGCGGCCACGACGTTCGCGGTGGAGCATGTGGTGCTGCGCCATCTGGAGGAACAGCTCGACTATCTGCGGACCACCTCGCCGGACGCGCGCGATTGCGTCACGCAGATTTATGAGGACGAACGCAGGCACCACGACATCGCCGAGGATCATCTTGTGCGCGACGGCTGGATGACGCGCGTGCTGATCGCGGTGGTTCAGTTCAGCACCGAGCAGGTCATTCGCATCGGCATGCGCTAGCGCAACGGAGGGACGACATGGTGAGAGCTGCCTGTCATTGCGGCGCCGTTCGCATCACGATGGAGCCGGCGCCGGTCTGGGTGCTGGACTGCAACTGCTCGATCTGCCGCCGCTATGGAACGCTGTGGGCTTATAGCTGGGACCGCATCGCCAATCGCGCGCTCACCGCCACGCTGGTGCAGGGTGTGGAGGCGCTCGAGGCCTACATCTGGGGCGACCGCGAGCTTGGCTTTTATCGCTGTCGTCACTGCGGCTGCGTCACGCATCACACCGCATTGGATGCGGCAGACAAAATCCGCGGCGTGAACGCGCGGATGTTCGTGAACTTCGACACGAGCACGGTGACGATCCACCGAAGCGACAATGCCCACACCGGCTGGTTCTGGACGCGGGTGGATGGACCGATGTGGCCAGGCGCGCAGCCAAAGATGCCGCCGCCGGGACCGGATGATTGGCGTTAGATTGAGTTGGACCCCACCCCGAATTGCTTCGCAATTCGACCCTCCCTCAAGGGGAGGGTAAACGTGCTGCAACAGCTGCGCTTTCTCTTCACAAGTGCGGGGTGTCGAGTATCATCTCACCCTCCCCGTGAGGGAGGGTCGGAAAATCGGAGCGAAGCGCAGATTTTCCGGGGTGGGGTCTGCGATGCGCAAAATCCGTGACAGCGATAGACGTGCCGCGTTCAAGCAAGAACTGGCGCAACAGTTTCGCCAAGAGCCATCACAGGCCGAGCGGTACATGTGGAATGTGCTTCGCGACAAACGCTTTACCGCACTTCGCTTTCGGCGACAGCAGCCAATCGGTCCTTACATCGTCGACTTCTATTGTTCGGCTGCGAAGCTCGTCATCGAGTTGGATGGCAATCTGCACGGACGGCCCGAGCATGAAGTTCGGGACGACGCGCGAACACACTGGCTTGAACAGCAGGGGTTGCGTGTCATTCGAATCTGGAACAGCAACTTCCTGCGGGATCAGCAGGCGGCGCGCCGGTACATCGCTGCGGAAATCGAGCGGACCGGATTACCCCACCCCGAAATTCGCTCCGCGAATTTCGACCCTCCCTCAAGGGGAGGGTGAGAAAGCCCCTGACGTTACGGCCCGCTCCGGTTCCGTACCCCTTT
This sequence comes from Rhizomicrobium sp., assembly GCA_036263395.1. Classification (GTDB taxonomy): domain Bacteria; phylum Pseudomonadota; class Alphaproteobacteria; order Micropepsales; family Micropepsaceae; genus Rhizomicrobium. Next base: position 5,069 of record DATAHD010000161.1, read on the forward strand.
TTCTAACGCGTTGCAGAAAGCCTGGAATCCGGCATACTGACAGATAGTCAGTATCAAGGGAGCGATAACGATATGTCGGAAGTGGCTGAACCGGTGAAGGGTGGTCTGGGGTTCGATCCGGACGCGCTGAAGAAGAAGTATCTGGCCGAGCGCGACAAGCGTCTGCGCCGCGATGGCAATCAGCAGTATCAGGAGATGAAGGGCGGCTTCGCCCACTATCTCGAAGATCCGTATGTCGCGCCGGTGACGCGCGCGCCGAAGAGCGATGAAGTGGAAGTCGTCGTGATC
>DATAHD010000162.1:0-4257 GCA_036263395.1 Rhizomicrobium sp.
CGCCGGCGCCAATGCCGTCCCCGGCAACACCGCGCTCACACCGGTCATCGCGCAGATCGAACAAACGCAGGACCGTCCAACCTTCGTCGACGTCAACGGTGTGCCGGTCCAAACCGGCACCGTCACGGTTTCGCTCGGCACGCGCGCGCTCGTCGTCGGCTACGACGTCGGCAATCGTGCGGCGCTCGGCCTGCGCGACAAGCTCAGCGCGCTGGCCTCGGACGTGTCGCGCCTGGTCTCGACGGTTGGCACGGACGGTGCCGCCGGTTTCGCCGCCGGAATCTCCGCCCTGCTCAAGAGCGGCGACCTCGACACGGCTGTGAACGCGCCCGATGCAGCGACCATCGATGCGGCGATCGGCAAGATCGACCACGTCCTGGCCGGCGCGCACGCGCTCGGCACGTCGCTGTCATCGCGCGCCGCGGCCGCGGCGCAGGTCGATCTCGGGAGTGCGCTGCTCGGAACGGGCACCGCAGGGATCGCGACCGGCGGCTCCGGCTGACGGCTGCGACAGCGCGTCCCGCTACGCCGGCGAGGCCACCGACGATCCTTTCGTGGCCAGTTCGCGCTCCAAATGGGCAATGTTCTCGAACAGCCGCTTGGTCGTGAGCTGGAGGAAGTAAAAGCCGAACTGCGGGTTCTGATAGTAGAGCTGTTTCACTTGCTCGTAGGTGATCTGGAGCACTTCGCCGGAGGCGGTGCATTCGAGCGTCTGGGTTCGCGCTTGGTCGGGTGCAAGAAGGCCCAATTCGCCCACGACCTGCCCCTGCGGTAATTGCACCCCGATCTCCACGAGCCGGTAAGCTCCCGACACGATGAAGAACATCGCGTTGGCGCGGTCCCCTTTCCGAAACAAGACGTCGCCGGTCTCGAGCTGACGCGTCGACGTGAACGGCTTGAGCCAATCCATGCTGAGATCGGCTCGCGTCGCGGCGCTCACCTGCTTCGTCAGCCGCAGCATTTCCCGCAGCCGCAGCAGATTCAGCGGCAAAAGAATGATGTGGAGTATCAACACAGGATAAAGCGTGCCGAAATACGCATAAATGATGAAAACGCAATTGCTGCATATTCCGACGAGGCGCAGCGGGATCATCGTCTTCATATAGAAGGTCAGAAAGACAAGTACGGCCGCGACATATCCGGCCACGTCCACCAAATGCATAATCGGAGCCCCCTCGCCCGCAGCACGATATCGTCGGAAACGGGAAGGTCACCTTTCCACGACGCAGATGCAATTGCTCGCGGTGCCACGTCCCGTGCTTTTTCTTTTTTCAAATGGCGATAACGCAACGCGCGCATGCCGGTGCCTGTTGTGACCGGTATCGAACTCATATTAAACAATATGAATTTGTATTATTATTTCGCTTGCTCACCGCAAAACCCGCAAACTAAATTGACTCCGGGGAACAAGGGGAGGCGGCAAATAAAAAAAGCCGCAGCGTGGGCATGGCTCAAACAATCTTTGAGCGATATGGCGGATTCTCGACATTCAGCAAGGTGGTCTCGGCCTTTTACGACAAGATCCTCGAGTCGCCGATCACCAGTCGCTATTTCACCAACATCGACATGCGCAATTTGGTCGATCATCAGACCAAGTTCGTCGCATCCGTCGTCGGCGGGCCGGCGAGCTATTCGAATGAACATATCGCCCGCATTCACGGACCGCTGAAGATCGACGAAGACGCCTTCACGGAGATGTCTGCGCTGCTCAAGGAGACGCTTGAGGATTTCGGCGTGGCCGACGCGGACGTTCACGCCGTCTGTCAGGAAATTCTCAATCGCAAGCACTTCGTCGTCGCACGGTGACCGAACATGGACGAACAGAAATCGTCCGCTGACGGCGGCGACTTGGCACTCGGCGTGCAAGGCCTCGGTATCGGCGTCGCCATCGCCGATGCCGAAACCTGGACCGTCATCTTCGAGAATTCGAAATTCGGACAATGGTTCTTGGCTGAGCCGAAGGCCGACAGCACGTTGGACCTGCGGGTGACCGGGCTGGAGCCCGAGCGGGCAAAGGCGCGCCTTGGGCAAGGCCGCAAGTTTTCGTTTCAGACCGTATCCAAGGCGTCCGGCCGCGATATTCCTTTGGCAGTCGACCTAAGTCCGCTCGGCGACAAGAAATCCTCGATCCTCGTCGAATGCCGCGACATCTCGAAGGAGAAGCAGACGGAGTACATGCTGGAGTCGTACTCCAAGATGGCCGAGCGGCACGCGCGGGACCTTCAGCGCGAGAAAGAGCGCGTCGACCGGCTGTTGCTCAACATCATGCCGCGCTCGGTCTACGAGGAGATGAAGCATTTCGGCATGGTGACGCCGCAGCGATTCGATCAGGCATCCGTCCTGTTGCTGGACTTCGTGGGCTTCACCGACATGGCCATCGCCCGCTCGCCGGGGCCGATCGTCGCAGAACTCAACGACATCTTCACGTCCTTCGACCGGATCGTCGAACGCTTCGGCTGTGAGCGCATCAAAACGATCGGCGACGCTTATATGGCGGTCGCCGGCCTTCCCGAACCCAACCCGGAGCACGCGCAAAGCCTGGCCAGGGTCGCACTGCGCATGAAGCGCTACATCGAGCGGCGCAACCAGGTGCATCCTGAGAGCTGGCGCTGCCGCATTGGCATCGGCGCTGGCTCGGTCGTCGGCTCGATCCTCGGTGTCCAGAAATATGTCTACGACATTTTCGGACCGGGCGTGAATTTGGCAGCGCGCATGGAGCAGCTTTCAGAGCCGATGCAGATCACGATCTCAGAGCCGACCTACATGCTGCTGCGAGATCATTTCGTCTGTACGGAAAGAGGCACCTTCGACGTGAAGGGGTTCGGGCCGCAAAAACTCTATACGGTCGACCGGGAGCAGGAACTCCATGGCTGACGCAGCTTTGGCACCTGACTCGGCGCCGGCACTCTCCGCATGACGTCCCGGGACGCCCCGCGCGCGCCGGATACGCCGCGAGTCGATAAGGCAGCGCTGCTCAACGGCTTCTACATTTATCTCGGAGGTCGGATCGACTCGATCGGGCGACGCGCATCCTTCATGATGGCGCTGCTGGGTTCGTTTCTGGGCGTGGCGAGTGCGGCCATCACGCATGGTCAGCCAATATCGCTTTCGGCAAAGGTCGCCTTCCTCCTGTCGCATCCCTCCATTCTGAGCGGGATCGCAGCGATAGGCACTCTGCTTTTCTCCGAAATCGCCAAAGTCAGCATATCCAACGATCTCTTTTCGCGGATCGGATTTTCAGAGGAAGCGACATCGGCGCTGCACGAGAGCTACGCCGAGGCGACGATCAACGATTTATTCGGCGAGCTTATCGTCAACGCCCGCATCGTCGGGGCGCTTCTGAAAAGGAAGGTCCGCCTCTACAACGCCGGATCCATTCTTTTCGTCGTATCGGTCGTGCTTTTCTTGTGTGGCGTGTGACCGGACCGGATCTGGCACGCCCTATTCAGCCGCTTCAACGGGTGTCATCTGCGCGCGCGGCGCGATCGGCGCTTCCTCATGCGCGCTCGTGCGCTCGCGGATGGCGTCTCCCCGCGCCTTGCGCGCGAGCGCGGCCTCGCCGCCCGTTGTCGCGTGATAGAGGTCGAGCGCCTCGAACTCGTCGGCCTTCGGCGGCGCGATGGCGAGGTCGGAGTACTCCCAGCGGTCGGGCGCGTTGAGCGCCTTCTTCAGAAGCCCCTTGCAGCGCAGATAGACCCGCAAATAGTTGGCCGCCTTTACGACGATGCCGCCCCAGTATTTCGGATAGAACAGGAGCGGGTTCTCGCGCGGCAGGCTGGCGCGGCGATCGCGCCGCGACTTGAGGCGGAAGGCGCCGCTCTCGAGCGGATGCACGCCCTCGTAGAGGATCGTCAGGTAGAACCACAGGATCGTCGACAGCGTCGTGCCGGGCCGGCCGATCCTGTTGGCGCAGGTCCGCCGCAGGATCGTGTAGATGTGCTCGGGCGTGTAGAACGTCTCCCACGCCGCGCGATACGCCTCCTCCCACTCCGAATCCGACATCTTGCCGGAATGATGCGCGACCCGGTGGTTGAGGTCGTATTTGTTCATGTCCGGGTCCATCCAGATTCCCTTGGACGAGAGAACCTTGTGGTCTTCGGAGCCCGGCAGCGGCGTCAGAAAGAAGAACTCGAGGATATCGATCGGCAGTTCGCGCTTGATGATCTCGACGTCGCGCAGGATCGACGCCTTGGTGTCGGCGGGGAAGCCGAGGATGTAACCGGCATAGGTGATGGCGCCGTGGTTGCGCCACTTCTG